>NZ_BCPP01000503.1:0-5160 GCF_016586125.1 Burkholderia sp. E168m23 | reverse complement strand
CCCTCGCAGATAGCGTGCGGCGCGATGCACCGCGCGGATGATCTCCAGATGCGTGCCGCAACGGCACAGGTTGAAACGCAACGCGTCCCGGATCGCCGCATCGTCGGGCGCGGGGTGGCGGTCGAGCAGCGCCTTCGTGCTCATGATCATGCCGTTCAGGCAGTAACCGCATTGCGCGGCCTGCTTGTCGATGAACGCGCGCTGGATCGCATGCGGCGCGTCGCACGACCCGAGCCCTTCCAGCGTCGTGACGTCGCGCCCGTGCGCGGCGGCGGCCGGCACGACGCACGAACGCGTGGCCTGCCCGTCGACGAGCACCGTGCACGCGCCGCACTGCCCGAGCCCGCAGCCGTACTTCGGGCCGTTGAGCGCGCAGTCGTTGCGCAGGACCAGCAGCAGCGGCGCGTCGGGCGCGGCGTCGGCGAAGGTGTGCGGCGTGCCGTTCACGCGAAACGCCAGCGGCCGCGACGGAGAAGCGGGATGGGACATGAAGGGATCCGGAATACGGCGGGCGGGCCGGCGTCGGCCGGCGCGGGCACGGGCCGCCGGCTGGCGCCTGCCGGCGCGCCTGACATATAACACGCCGAAATGCGCGTTGCCGCGCATCGATTCCCGCGCCGGCGCAGCGGCTGCAAAGCGGATGCAAAGCGCCGGCCGGCGCGGGCGCCGCGCGTCAGGCCACGGCCGCCACACTGCTGCGCGACGGCGCTTCGAGCGGCACGTCGAACACGTCGTAACCGAATACCCACGACGGGTCCTCGTTGGTGCGCAGCCACGTGTTGTTGTGCGACACGAGCTGCACCTTCGACGCGCGTGCCGCGCGGTTCGCCTCGTACAGCGCGAACGCGCCCGCGTAATCGCCTACGCCGACTTCGTCGAGACAGCGCGCGAGCATCGCGGCATCCTCGATCGCCATCGCGGCGCCCTGCGCCATGTGCGGCTTCATCGGATGGCACGCGTCGCCGAGTAGCACGAGCCGGCCGCGGCTCCACAACGGCAGCGGATCGCGTTCGAGCAGCGGCCATTTGGTGATCGACGGCGACACGTCGATCAGATGCTGGATGTCAGCGTGGAAACCGGCGAACGCTTCGCGCATCTCGTCGCGGCTGCTGTCGACCATCGACACGCCCTCGGGCCATTCGGCCTGCGGCACGCCCGTCACGTAGTAGTACTCGTCGCGCTTCTCGGTCACGTAGTAGACCATCATGTGGCGATCCTCCGACCACCACTTCACGCACATGTCGTACGGCTTGTTGCCGAGCAGCGCGGCCGGGAACACCGCGCGGTGCGCGACATAACCGGTGTAGCGCGGCGGTTCCGCACCGAGCAGGTGCTCGCGCAGCCGCGAATTCACGCCGTCCGCGCCGATCGCGATGTCGGCCGTCTCGATGCTGCCGTCGGTAAATGTGAGGCGCACATCGCTGCCCGTGTCCTCCACCGCCGCGAGCTTCTTGCCGAAGCGGATCGTGCCGGGCGTCACCGCCTGCGTCATCAGCGCATGGAAATCGCCGCGATGCACGGTCAGGTAGCTCGCGCCGTAGGCCTTGCGCGCGTAGTCGCCGAGCGGAATCCGCGACAGCACGTCGGCCGTGCGCCAGTCGCGGCTGTACCAGAAATCCGGATGCGAACCCATCGTTTCCAGCGCGTCCTCGCAGCCGATGCGCCGCATGATCTTCATCACGTTCGGGCCGAGATGGATGCCCGCGCCGAGACGCGAGAACGCGGGCGCCTGCTCGTACAGCGCGACGTCGTAACCGCCGCGCTGCAGCAGCGCGGCAGCGGCCGTGCCGCCGAGACCGGCGCCGATGATTGCGATACGGGGTTTGCTCATGCGGATCTCCTGATCGTGGGCCCATTGCCGAACGCGGCGCCAGGGCGGGCGGATTGAATGGCGTTTATTTAGCGTACACACTCAATTTATTCAGGACAAGCAGATTATTGATCGATGCCGACGTCTCCGGGAAAGCACCAATAAATCTCCCGAAATCCATACACACAAACAATCTACCCATGGCAGACGTAATTTTGATCCATTGCCATTTTCAAATGTACACACTAGACTTTGCCCAACATCCGGCGATCCCGCGCCAGCGTGCCGCCCCCTCCTTACCGACACGGAGCCTCCCGTCATGAGCAAGACCTACCGCATCGGCCAGATCGTGCCGAGTTCCAACACGACGATGGAGACCGAGATCCCGGCGATGCTGCGGCTGCGCGAAGCGATCCGGCCCGAGCGCTTCACGTATCACTCGAGCCGGATGCGGATGAAGAAGGTCGTCAAGGAAGAACTCGCGGCGATGGACGCCGAATCCGACCGCTGCGCGGTGGAACTGAGCGATGCACGCGTCGACGTGCTCGGCTACGCGTGCCTCGTCGCGATCATGGCGATGGGTCACGGTTATCACCGCGTGTCGCAGGCGCGCCTCACGAAGCACACGGCCGACAACGGTGCGCAGGCGCCGGTGCTGACGAGCGCGGGTGCGCTCGTCGACGCGCTGAAGGTGATCGGCGCGAAGCGCATCGTCGTCGTCGCGCCGTACATGCTGCCGCTCACCGAGCTGGTGGTCGACTACATCCGCAACGAAGGCTTCGACGTGCTCGCGTACCGCGCGCTGGAGATCCCCGACAACCTCGACGTGGGCCGCCACGATCCGGCGCGCCTGCCCGACATCGTGAAGACGCTGCCGTACCAGGACGCCGATGCGATCGTGCTGTCCGCATGCGTGCAGATGCCGTCGCTGCCGGCCGTCGCGAAGGTCGAGGCGATGACGGGCAAGCCGGTGATCACCGCGGCGATCGCGACCACCTACGCGATGCTGCGCGAGCTCGATCTCGAACCGGTCGTGCCGGGCGCCGGCGCGCTGCTGTCCGGCGCGTACTGAGCGCCACCGCTACTTCGGAGCCATCCCATGTCCTCGACTTTCCTGTACGGCGCGAACGTCCGCGCCAACGGCATCCGCCAGCACTATCTGCGCTACGGCGGCGCGACCGGCGCACGCGCGGCGCGCCCGGCGATCGTGCTGATTCCCGGCATCACGAGCCCCGCGATCACGTGGGGCTTCGTCGGCGAAGTATTCGGCGCGGCGTTCGACACCTACGTGCTCGACGTGCGCGGCCGCGGGCTGTCGGACGCGTCGCCGTCGCTCGACTACGGCCTCGATGCGCAGGCAGACGACGTCGCGGCGCTCGTCGCCGCGCTCGATTTGCCGCGCACGAGCCTCGTCGGCCATTCGATGGGCGCGCGCATCGCCGCGCGCGCGGCCCGTCGCGGCATCCGCGGGCTCGCGTCGGTCGTGCTGGTCGATCCGCCCGTGTCGGGCCCGAACCGCCGCGACTATCCGGGCAAGCTGCCGTGGTACATCGACTCGATGGCGCTCGCGCGCGCCGGCACCGATGCCGAAGGCATGCGCGCGTTCTGCCCGACCTGGACCGATGCCGAGCTGCAGTTGCGCGCCGAATGGCTGCATACCTGCGACGAACGCGCGGTGCGCGCATCGTACGAAGGCTTCCACACCGACGATTTCCACGCGGATGCCGCGCAACTGGCCGTGCCGTCGCTGCTGATCACGGCCGAGCGCGGCGACGTGGTGCGCGACGACGACGTCGCCGAGCTGCAGCGCGCGACGCCGACGATGCAGCACGTGCGCGTGCCCGACGCCGGCCACATGATCCCGTGGGACAACGCGGCGGGTTTCTACGCGGCGTTCGGCGACTTCCTCGGCGCGCCGCTCGCGGCCTGAGCGCGGCGCCCGCCCTTTCCTTCACGCCTTTACCGGAGCCGACGATGCCAGTCAGCGATACCCAACTGATCGACGCGTGGAAGCAGGTCCTCACGCTGTCGCGCCTCGAGCCGGGCCAGACCGTCACGATCCTGACGAGCGCGGCCACCCATCCGCAGACGCTGTCGTGCGCGCTGATCGCGACGCAATCGCTGGGTGCGATCGTCAACCGGCTCGACCTGCCGCCCGTCAACGGCGACAAGGCGTTCAGCCGCGACCCGCTCGCCTACCTCGGCACGACGCCGCTGACCGGCAACAAGGCCGCGATCGCCGCGCTGCGCGAGAGCGACCTCGTGCTCGACCTGATGACGCTGCTGTTCTCGCCCGAACAGCACGACATCCTGAAGTCCGGCACGAAGATCCTGCTCGCGGTCGAACCGCCCGAAGTGCTGGTACGAATGGTGCCGACCCTGGCCGACCGCACGCGCGTGCTCGCCGCGGCGAAGAAAATCGCCGCGGCCCGCGAGATGCGCGTGAGTTCGGCGGCCGGCACCGCGCTCGTGTGCCCGCTCGGTGAGTTTCCGCCGACCGCCGAATACGGCTTCGTCGACGCACCGGGCCGCTGGGACCACTGGCCGAGCGGCTTCGCGCTGACCTATCCGAACGATCGCACCGCGCGCGGCACGATCGTGATCGACCGCGGCGACATTCTGCTGCCGCAGAAGCACTACGTGCGCGAGCCGATCGCGCTGACCGTCGAAGGCGGCTATGCGACGCGTATCGAAGGCGGCGTCGACGCCGACCTGCTGCGCGACTACATGGAAACGTTCGCCGACCCCGAAGGCTATGCGATCTCGCATATCGGCTGGGGGCTGCAGCCGCGCGCGCGCTGGTCGACGCTCGGGCTGTACGACCGCGAGGCGACGATCGGAATGGACGCGCGCGCGTTCGAGGGCAACTTCCTGTTCTCGCTAGGCCCGAACAACGAAGGCGGCGGCAGCCGCACGACCACCTGTCATATCGACATCCCGCTGCGCCGCTGCACGGTCGAGCTCGACGGCGAGACCGTCGTGCGCGAAGGCCGCGTGACCGATCAACCCGCCTGACCGACGAGCCCCCGACACCATGAACGATCTTTCCCGTCACGCCGAAGCGAACGTGTATCGCCAGCAGGGTTTCGGCACGCCGCTTCCGCCGCACGGCAACATTGGACTGCTGATCGTCGATTTCGTGGTCGGCTTCGCCGATCCCGCGACGTTCGGCGGCGGCAACATCGCGCCGGCGATCGCGCGCACGACGAAGGCGCTCGCGCTCGCCCGCGAACGCGGCTGGCCGGTCGCGCACAGCCGCATCGTGTATGCGGACGACGGCAGCGACGACAACGTGTTTTCGCTGAAGGTGCCCGGCATGGCGACGCTGACCGAGCATCATCCGAACAGCG
>NZ_BCPP01000502.1:0-5165 GCF_016586125.1 Burkholderia sp. E168m23 | reverse complement strand
ATCTAGGCAGCAGTGGCCTGAACAAGACGCAGGCCCCATCCAGTTTGCAACGTACCGTCTTCGCCTTGCAGGGGCGCGAACGCCGACAACAGTTCACTTTTGAACTGCGCGCGCGCCGCTTCCGACATCCGGTCGGCATCGTAGGTGTCCAGCATGTCCAACCACAGCTGCTCGGGTGTAGGTGTCCAGTCGATTTCGATGTCTTCAAAAGACACATCAACAAAATCGGGCTTGAGTAGTTCTTGCCACCCCGCTTCACTGCGCGTGCGCGCATCACCGAGTCGCAACTCTGTGAGCCGATCCTTCGCGATTGGCTTGAAGATGTCCAAAAAAACTTCGCCGACCTTGCCAGTCAAAAAGCTCCGTCCGACGATAGCGGAAAAGCTGCCGCCGTCACACAATACCCGGCGAATCTCTCGAACAACTTGTTCGATATCGTCCATCAACATGAGAGCCATGTGCGACAGCACGTAGTCTACTGAGCCGCTATCGAGTGACATTGCTTGTGCACGCTCGTTGAGCAATCGTATTTCGTGCGGCAATATTCCCCGAGCCACGCTTAACTCGCCATCGCTCATGTCTATGCCAATTAGCTTCGTTGCTGCATGCCCCCTGTCGTTCAGAATTTGCAGCAATGGCCCGTCACCGCATGCCAGATCGAGCACAGTCCGCGACATCGCATCGTTCGGTACACGATTCGCCAGTGCGTGATAGGAGGACGGGTATGCTGCCTGCGCAGATCGTGCAGGCCGATTACCGTAGGCTCGACGCGTTACTCCTGCCCGGCGGCGGTGAAAATCTTTCAAATATATTTCTGCGTACGAGGTCATTCTCGCGCCATTCGATTGTTCGCTAGTTGGGAGCACTTGTGACTCTCGAGCCTGAGCCCCGAGCGGATTGTCGACGAACCAGATCACGATGTCGAACATCTCAAAATGACCGGCAGCCACCACCGGCGCCGCTCGACCGACAACTTCGGACCGTGGCTATACGGCTCGGCGTCCAGCTGTGTGACGGGGCAGTCGATGTCGGCGGATGGCGTGCTCACCATGCGCTGAGCACGCTGCCCCCTCCCGACGTCGATCCAGCCCCACACGAACGGAGCCACACAACGCATCAACGCGACGTACCCTCGTCGCCCACGCCCCCCACCATCAGCACATCCGACAACTTCAACACCGGACAATGCGCTCCCGCGCCCGCAACGGCATCACGATACGTCTCCGTAACAGCCGCCGCGATCCCATGAGCCGCGTCGACACCTTCCGCCATCGCCGAGTAGTACGACAGGTCCTTGAGCGCGTTCGCCATATGGAACGGCAGCGCGGACGTGTCGCCGGTCTCCAGAAACGGACGCAGCCGGTTCAGCGCGGCGCCGCCGCCACCGCCGTTGGCGAGCACGTCGGCCAGCACCGCGACGTCCACGCCCGAGCGCTTCGCGCACGCGACGGCTTCCGACAGCAGCGCGATGGTCCCGAGCGAAACATAGTTGTGCAGCAGCTTCATGCTGTGGCCGGCCCCGACATCGCCGACACACGTGATGTTTTCCGCGAAGCACGCGAGCACCGGCCTGATCTCCGCGAACAACCCGGGCGGCGCACCGACCAGCAGGTTCAGCCGGCCCTCGTGCGCCTCCTTGGCGCCGCGCGTCATCGGCGCGTCGACGAAGCGCCCGCCTGCCGCTTCGACGAGCCGCGCCATTCTGACGGTCGATTCGGGAACGGCGGTCGAACAATCGACGACGATCGCGTTGTCCCTCAGGCCGGCCAACACGCCGTCGTCACCTGTGAGCACCGCTTCCACTTCGGGGGACCCCGTCACGCACAGGATGATGACGTCCGCTTGCGCAGCCAGTTCGCGCGCGGTCCGCACGGTCCGTACGCCGTCGCGCAGCAGCTCGTCGAGCGGCTGATTGCCCGGATGCTCGACGACCGTGAGCGGATAACCGTGCTTCAGCACGTTGCGCGCAATACCATGCCCCATCAAACCCACGCCGATCAGGCCAATCTGCTGTTTCATGTCGTTCCCGTCAAAAGATCGCAACGCGGTGCAGCACTGCGGCGAAATGGATAGTCGTTACCGGTCGACGAGCCGCGCCGGCAGCAGCATCGTGAGGACGATGCCCAGCAACAGGCACCCGACCATCACGAACAGCGGCGCGGCAAGACTGCCGGACGCCTGCTTCAGGTAGCCGACCGCATAGGGCCCGAAGAAGCCGCCGAGGTTCCCGAACGAGCTGATCACCGCGATGCCCATCGATACCGACGCGGTGCCGAGCGCCGCGGTCGGCATGCTCCAGAACAGCGGCGGAAACGAGATGAGCCCCGCGTTCGCGATGCAGAGGGCGAACATGCCGAGCCACAGCTGATCGTGCCAGACGACCGACAGCCCGAGCCCGGTCGCGCCCATCAGCAAAAGCGCGGCGACGTGCAGCCGCTGCCGGCCGCACCGGTCCGCGCTGCGTCCGAACAGGACCATCACGACCACGGCCACCGCATTCGGCAGCGCGGCGAGCAAGCCGATGACGAAATCGCTGCCGATGCCCATCTGCTTGATCATCGTCGGCGCCCAGAATGTATAGCCGTAAATCGCGAACACGTCGAGAAAGTAGATCACGCAGAACGCCCACACGAGCCAGTTCGAGAACAGGCCGCGGTGATTGACCGACTCGGTCGTCGCACGATCCTCCGCCAGCACGCGTGCCAGGACGGCGCGCTCCGCTTGCGAGAAACGCTCGCTGCGCGTGACGTCGTCGTCGAGGCCCTTCCATACATACAGCGCAGCCACGAATGCGGGCAGCGACTCGAGAATGAAGATCCATTTCCAGCCCGGGATCTGCATCGCCCCGTCGAAATACTGCAGGATGAAGCCGGTCAACGGCGAGCCGATCAACCCGGCCAGCGCGAGCGCCGCATAAAACATCGACAGGATTCGCGCGCGCCGCCGCCCCGGGAACGAACGGGCCATGTAGAGCACGATGGCCGGGATGAAGCCGGCCTCGGCGACGCCGAGCAGAAAGCGCATCACGTAGAACTGCATCGGCGTGGACACGAACGCCGTCAATCCCGACACGACGCCCCACGACACGACGATCCGCGTGATCCAGCGGCGCGGCCCGACGCGCACCAGCAGCATGTTGCTCGGCACCTCGAAGATCACGTAACCGAGAAAGAATATCCCTGCACCGAAGCCGAACACCGCGTCCGAAAAGCCCAGATGCTCGCTCATCTGCAATTTGGCGAAGCTGACGTTCACGCGATCGATGTACGACGTGACGTACGCGAACATCAGGATCGGGAGAATTTGCACGGCGAGCCGACGAAAGATCCGGTCCTCCTGGGCGAGATCGTGCGCCGATGCCGGGGCCGCGAGGTCGCCCGGGTTGCAGGCCGCGTCGATTTCCACGTTTGTCTCCGAAAGTTCATGGATGCCCCGCGTGCATGCTTGCGTCGTCACGCGTACAGTCGCTGTCGATATAGATGTGTGCGACAGGGGACGGTTCGAATCTACCGGCCGCCCCGCCCACCCGATATGCGAAATCCTTCAAGTGGCACTTCGAATATCTCGAACGCACGCGCGGGCCGCCATCGTACGGTGCAATGCACAAGCCAACGGAAAACGGATTCCGGCCGCCGATCGCGCGCACGGCACGGGCCTTCGCGGCGCGACGGCGGCGTTGCGGTGTGCGGCGCACCATTCGCGGCCGATCAGAGCGAGTCAGGGTTAGCACCACTTCGCCCAATACCGTCGCGCGCAGCGATGAATGACATACTTGCCGCAGTTTCAATCGGAGCCCGCGCTTGTTCGATCTCACGTCCCTCGCCCTGTTCGTCCGTGCAGCCGAGCTGGGCAGCCTGTCGCGCGCCGCGCAGCAGTCCCACATGTCGCTCTCCACCGCGAGCCGCCGGATCGCGCTGCTCGAGCATCATTTTCGCGTGGTGCTGCTGAACCGCACGGTGGCCGGCGTCGAACTCACACCCGCCGGCGAAGCGCTGTTGCGCCACGCGACCGACCTGCTGCTGCGCACCGATGCGATCTACAGCGAACTGTCCGACTATACGAAAGGCGCGGTCGGCCGCGTCCGCGTGTTCGCGAACATCTCGGCGATCAGCCAGGATCTGCCCGATCAGTTGCGCACCTTTTCGCAACGCTATCGCGACATCAAGCTGCAGATCAGCGAGCTGAGAAGTTCCGACATCCTGCAGGCACTGCGCGAAGGCCGCGCGGACGTCGGCATCGTCACGTCGCGCACCGCGCCCGAGGGCATCCACCTCGCGCCTTACTGCATGGATCGGGCCAGCGTGGTCGTCCCCGACGACTACCCACTCACCGGCGATTCGATCGATTTCAGCGCGTTGCTCGACCACGATCTGGTCGCGCTCGACGACCGCTCGGAACTCACGCGTGCGCTCGTCAGGGAAGCGGCGCTGCTCGGCAAGTCGGTCCGCTTCCGCGTGCAGGTGCAGAGCTTCGAAGCCATGTGCCGGCTGATCGCGGCAGGGCAAGGCATCGGTATCCTGCCCGAGCGCGCGGTCGCGCTGTTTCGCGAACCGATGCGCCTGCGCTTCATTCGCCTCAACGTTCCGTGGGCCAATCGCGTCATGTCGGTCGGCATTCGCGCCGGCGCCGTGCCGCTGCCGACGCGCAAGCTGTTCGAGTTTCTCGCCTCGTTCGCACCGCCTTCGCTCGTCTCCGGTGAAGCCGGGCAATCGAACGACTGACTGCGCCGCCACGCGTGTGTGCGCGCCGGCGTGTTGCAGATTTTCGAAGGTCCCGTTCACGAATCCGCACTTCCTGCCGATGCCGGCGACGCAGTAGATTCGACGGACAGATTCAATAGTCCGCCGGTTACCGCAACGGAAGAGACACGGGAGACATGCCGACGCGATCCGAGGGGAATCGGATGCAGCGTTGCGTATCAAAGGCCGCCGCGCAGCAGTTCGACGCGGCCCGGCTCGCGCAGCTCCCCGTGTCTGCCCCTCCCGTGCGGGACGCCAGCTTCATCATGGAGGCTTCCCGCAACATGAAGAACCCGCACCGCATCGCGGTCATCGCCGGCGACGGCATCGGCAAGGAAGTGATGCCCGAAGGCCTGCGCGTGCTGCGCGCCGCCGCGGCCCGCTTCGACATTCCGCTGGCGTTCGACGAGTTCGGCGACTGGTGTA
>NZ_BCPP01000501.1:0-5173 GCF_016586125.1 Burkholderia sp. E168m23 | reverse complement strand
GAAGAACGGCGAAGGCCAGCCGATCACGACCGCGCAACTGCCGAGCGGCCTCGGCCTGAAACTCGGGATGACGAACGACCGCTACCGCTCGCTCGTCTATTTCACGCGCGACATCGGCTACAGCAAGCCCGCACAAGCGACCGACTACCTCGAGTTCTACTGGGCCGACTGGCTGCGCGCGCAGCCTGGCACGTTCGCGCTGGCGAACTATGACCTCACGCGCGGCGGCACGACCGATCCCGACCCGGCGAAGGCCGACACGGGCTACCTGAATGCGGTCTGGAATGCGTCGACGCGGATGGTCGCGGCCACCGACCCCGTGATCGACGGCAAGACGGGCGTCGACCTCGGGCGCGCCGATGCGATCAACAGCGGGAAGAAATACAGCAAGGGGGAATTCGACAAGCTGCGCCAGCCGATCACGGCCGACAAGCCCGGCAAGATCGCGTACGCGCTCGACTACAAGACGCGCCACGCGCTGCCGCAGTAAGCGTAAGCGTCACGCAGTAAGAAGGCGAACCCCGGGGCCGGCCATGCCGCACGGGGCTGGCGTGCTCAGAGTACCTTGCGGTACCCGTCGTCATCGTCGCTCGCGGCTTCGAGATGCGACACGTCGGCCCACCGCACGACTTGCGCGCGGCCATCGACGTAATCGACGACATTGATGCTGGTGTTGAGCAGCTGATAGGTACGCGGCGCCGACAGCTCGATCCCGTTCGCGAAGCGATACACGCAATCGAGCACGCCGCCGTGCGCGACGCACGCGATCCGGCCGCCCGGATGCGCGGCGACGATCGGTTCGAGCGCATGCAGCACGCGGTGATAGAACTCACGCTGCGACTCGCCACCCTCCGGCGCGAAGCCCGGGTCGCGTGTCTGCCACGCCGCATACGCGTCCGGAAACAGCGCCTCGATCTCGGTGCTGTCGTGCCCCTGGAACGCGCCGTACGAGCGTTCGCGTAACCCTTCGCGCAGCAGCAGCGGCAACCCGAGCGCATCGGCGAACGGTTGGGCGGTCTGTTGTGCGCGCATCAGGTCGCTCGAATACACCGCGTCGATCCGCGCGCCATCACGTGCCTCCCGCGCGAGCCGCGCCGCCAGCCGCTGCGCCTGCGCGAGCCCCGTGTCGGCCAACGGGATGTCGATATGCCCCTGGATGCGCTTGATGCGGTTCCAGGCCGTCTCGCCATGGCGGATGAAAAGAATCTGCGTGGTGGCCATCGCGGCGCGCCTCCGGGAAAGAATCAGGGCCGCACTTGCAGCCAGAACGTCACGGGGCCGTCGTTGACGAGCGACACCTGCATGTCGGCGCCGAACTCGCCCGTCTCGACGATCGGGTGCCGCGCCCGCGCGGCCGCGACGAAATAGTCGAACAACCGCGCGCCTTCGTCGGGCGGCGCGGCCGGCGTGAAGCTCGGACGCAGCCCGCTGTTGGTATCGGCCGCCAGCGTGAACTGCGACACGAGCAGCAGGCCGCCCGCGCGGCCTTCGCCGTCGATGTTCGATACCGGCAGGTTCATCTTGCCGGCTGCGTCGCTGAACACGCGGTAGCCGAGCAGCTTCGCGAGCAGCTTGTCGGCCGCGGCCTCGGTATCGCCGCGCTCCGCGCAGACCAGCGCGAGCAGGCCCGCGCCGATCTCGCCCGTCGTGCGGCCGCCGACGCGCACGTCGGCACGCGTCACGCGCTGGATCAGCGCGATCATGCGGTCAGCGTGACGCGCGCGAAGCGGCGCTTGCCGACCTGCACGACGAACTCGCCGGCCTCGACCTTCAGGCCCTTGTCCGACACGGTCGCGCCGTCGATCTTCACGCCGCCCTGCTCGATGTTGCGCAGCGCTTCGCTAGTCGACGGCACGAGGCCGGCCTGCTTCAGCAACTGACCAATCGCCAGCGGCGCACCGGCCAGCGTGACCGACGGAATGTCGTCCGGCACGCCGCCCTTCGCGCGGTGGTTGAAGTCGTCGAGCGCGCGCTCGGCGTCGGCCTGCGAGTGGAATCGCGCGACGATTTCCTGCGCGAGCAGCACCTTGAAGTCGCGCGGATTGCGGCCGCCCTCGGCCTCGCGCTTGAAGCCGGCGATTTCATCGAGGCTGCGGAACGACAGCAGCTCGAAGTAACGCCACATCAGCGTGTCCGAGATGCTCATCAGCTTGCCGAACATGTCGGTCGGCTTCTCGCTGATGCCGACGTAGTTGCCCTTCGACTTCGACATCTTCTCGACGCCGTCGAGGCCTTCGAGCAGCGGCATCGTCAGGATGCACTGCTGTTCCTGGCCGTACTGCTTCTGCAGTTCGCGGCCGACCAGCAGGTTGAACTTCTGGTCGGTGCCACCGAGTTCGAGATCGGCGTTCAGCGCGACCGAATCGTAGCCCTGCATCAACGGGTACAGGAATTCGTGGATCGAGATCGGCACGCCGCCCTGGAAGCGCTTCGTGAAATCCTCGCGCTCGAGAATCCGCGCGACCGTGTAGCGCGACGCGAGCTTGATCATCCCGTCCGCGCCGAGCGGCATCGACCATTCGCTGTTGTAGCGGATCTCGGTCTTGTCGCGATCGAGCACGAGCGCGGCCTGCTCGAAGTAGGTCTTCGCGTTCGATTCGATCTGCTCGCGCGTGAGCGGCGGGCGGGTCGCGTTGCGGCCCGACGGATCGCCGATCAGCGACGTGAAATCGCCGATCAGGAAGATCACCGTATGGCCGAGATCCTGCAACTGGCGCATCTTGTTCAGCACGACCGTATGGCCGATGTGGATGTCCGGTGCGGTCGGATCGAGGCCGAGCTTGATGCGCAGCGGCGTGCCGGTGGCTGCGCTGCGCGCGAGCTTCTGCGCGAACTCTTCCTCGATCAGCAGCTCGTCGACGCCGCGCTTCGTGACGGCGAGCGCATGCCGGACTTCGTCGGTGATCGGGAAAACGGGCTTGGAACTGGGTTCGGTGCTCATCGGTGCCAGGAAGAATGTCGCAAAAACAGGGATTTTCCCATAACTTGCGCGCGCATCGCTTAACGACGCGTCACGTTGCGCGGATAATCGGGCGCAAGGCGCGCGGCACCGGCCCGCGCCGCACGATCCAGGAGAACCCAACGTGCCGCAACGACAGCCGCAGCCTGCCCATCCGGCAGACGGCATCTATTTCGGGCTGATGTCGGGAACCAGCATGGACGGCGTCGACGGCGTCGCCGTGCGTTTCAAGGCCGGCCGCGCGCCGGTCGTGCTCGCGGAAGCGTTCGTCGGCTTCGCGCAATCGCTGCGCGACGCGTTGTTCGCGCTGCAGCAGCCCGGCGACAACGAGATCGACCGCGAATCGCTCGCCGCGAATGCGCTCGTCGCGCGCTATGCGGTGTGCTGCCATGAATTGCAGCGCACGGCCGGGCTGTCGCGCGACGAGATCCGCGCGATCGGCGTGCACGGCCAGACGGTGCGCCATCGCCCCGAGCGCGGCTATACGCGCCAGCTCAACAATCCGGCGCTGCTCGCGGAGCTGACGCAGGTCGACGTGATCGCCGATTTCCGCAGCCGCGACGTGGCCGCCGGCGGTCACGGCGCGCCGCTCGCGCCCGCGTTCCATGCGACGGTGTTCGGCGCGCCGGGCGAAACGCGGGTCGTCTGCAATCTCGGCGGGATCAGCAACATCACGATCCTGCCTGGCGCGGACGGCGACGTGCGCGGCTTCGACTGCGGCCCCGCGAACGCGCTGATCGATGCCTGGGCGACCCGCCACCTCGGCAAGCCGTACGACGACGGCGGGAAGTTCGCCGCACGCGGCACCGTACAGGCATCGCTGCTCGACGCCCTGCTCGACGAACCGTATTTCACCGCGCCGCCGCCAAAGAGCACCGGACGCGATCTGTTCAATCCCGCATGGCTCGACGCCAAGCTCGCCGCGTTCCCGCAAGTTGCACCGGAGGACGTGCAGGCCACGCTCACCGCGCTCACCGCCGTATCGGTGGCGCGCGAAATCGCGCAGCACGCACCGGGCTGCAAGGCCGTGTTCGTCTGCGGCGGCGGCGCACGCAATCCGGTACTGCTCGACGCGCTCCGGCACGCGCTGCGCGAGGCCGGCGTGCCGGCCGCGGTCGACACCACGGCCGCACTCGGCGTGCCGCCGCAGCAGGTCGAAGCGCTCGCGTTCGCGTGGCTCGCGTACCGCTTCACCGCGCGCCAGCCCGGCAATCTCGCGACGGTCACCGGCGCAGCCGGCAACCGCGTGCTCGGCGCGCTCTATCCGCGCTGACGCGATATCCGCCGCGCGGTAAGCGCCACAGGGCGAGCGCGCATAAAAAAACGGGGCATGAAGCCCCGTTTTTCATTCCGGCGAACCGGCGCGGATCTGCCGTGCGCTCAGACCGAGAACGACGAACCGCACCCGCAGGTGGTGGTCGCGTTCGGGTTCTTGATCACGAACTGGGCGCCGTTGAGGTCGTCCTTGTAGTCGATCTCGGCGCCGACCAGGTACTGGTAGCTCATCGAGTCGATCAGGAGCTGGACGCCGTTCTTGTTCATCACGGTGTCGTCCTCGTTGACTTCCTCGTCGAACGTGAAGCCATACTGGAAGCCCGAGCAGCCGCCACCCTGCACGAACACGCGCAGCTTCAGGTCGGGATTGCCCTCTTCGTCGATCAGTTGCTTGACCTTGTCGGCTGCGGCGTCGGTGAAGACGAACGGCAGCGGCATATCGGTCGTCGTTGCTGCGGTTTCGGTAACAGCGTTCATTCGAACTCTCCAAAAAGCTTTAGCCGCTATTGTAGGGCCGATCAGAAGATCGTGCTGATGTCCATGAAATCAATAGGTTCTTGTCGATTTCATCAAACGCGCCCGCGCGGGCGGCGGCCGCAGCGGCCCGGGTGCGGGTAGTCAGCGGGCATAAAAAAACCGCCAGCGTGAAAGCTGGCGGTTTTTTCGGCGGACGCCGCTCGAAAGCGGCGAGGCCATGAAGCGGAATTAACGCTTCGAGAACTGCTTTGCGCGGCGTGCCTTGCGCAGACCGACCTTCTTACGCTCGACTTCACGCGCATCGCGCGTGACGAAGCCTGCGCTCGACAGCGACGGCTTCAGCGTCGCATCCGTAATAACTTCGTATAGCATACATTATACGAAGTTATACGAGCTATTACACGGAAACGGCACTGATCGCCGAACTGCTCGGCGCGCACGAGGTGCCGCGTTCGCGCGCCG
>NZ_BCPP01000500.1:0-5174 GCF_016586125.1 Burkholderia sp. E168m23 | reverse complement strand
GGATCGATCAGGTCGAGCATATCGCCTTCGTCATGGGCGATCTACGGGGCGCCGACCCCGTTCTCGTGCGCATGCATGCGATGGATACCATGAACGACGTCATCGGCGGTCACCACCTCGCGTCCCTGCGCGGCGCGGCGCGTTTGCTGGAGAACGAGAATCGCGGCGTCATCGTGGTGATCCGCGAATCCCGCCCGACGGCCGTGTCCGAGCGGGTGCGTGCCATGATGCATCCCAAGCCTGCCGAGCCGGAACTGCGCGATTACGGAATAGGCGCGCAAATTCTCACCGAACTCGGCGTGAAGAACATGATCCTGCTCTCCAATCATGAAAGAACGATCGTGGGCCTGGAGGGCTACGGTTTGAACATGGTCGAGCAGAGAAAAATAGAGCGAATTCACGACGATCAGGAAGTTTGACGCCATCCGGTCGCGCCGCCGTGCCGATGCAGAAATCGGGTCGTCCCGTTCCGATCGCGGGAGCGTTGTTCCGGATGAAGTCGTGACGCTCATCGCAGGGCGTTTCGTGACCATAAAAGCAACTGGAGGAGAGATGAGACACGCAGAAAACCCCGACATCGTCGGCGCGCGCGCGAGCGCCGTGGCCGCGGGGCGGCCCGCATGAAAACGACGGCGGAAAATCCCTATACGATCGGACTCGAGCGCGACCCGGCGAACTTCATTGCCTTGTCGCCGCTGACGTTTCTCGAACGCGCCGCGTCCGTCTGGCCGGAGCGCACGGCCATCGTGCACGGCACGATACGCCGCGACTGGGCCGAAACCTACCGGCGGTGCCGGATGCTCGCCGGCGCGCTGCGCGGGCGCGGCATCGGCAACGGCGATACGGTGGCGATGATCGCGGCCAATACGCCCGAACTGTTCGAGGCACATTTCGGTGTACCGCTTTGCGGCGCTGTCCTGAACACCATCAACACACGGCTCGATGCCGACACGATCGCGTTCATTCTCGGCCACGGCGACGCGAAGCTGCTGATCACCGACCGCGAATTCTCCTCGACGGTGAAGAAGGCCCTGGCACGGCTCGGCCGCGCCATTCAGGTCATCGACATCGACGACCCACAGTTCGGAGAAGGCGATCTGCTCGGCGAAAAAGACTACGAGGCGTTGCTGCAGGAGGCCGCGCACACAGAATTTTCTGTCGCGATGCCGGAAGACGAATGGCAGGCCATATCGCTGAACTACACATCCGGCACGACGGGCAATCCCAAGGGCGTCGTGTATCACCATCGCGGCGCATATCTGAACGCAGTATCGAACGCACTATCGTGGCATCTGGACGAGGACACGACCTATCTATGGACCTTGCCGATGTTTCACTGCAATGGCTGGTGCTTTCCGTGGACCATGGCGTTGGTGGCCGGCACCAGTGTTTTTCTGCGCCATACGCGGGCCGAGCGGATTCTCGCCGCCATCCGCACCGAGGCGGTCACGCATTTTTGTGCGGCGTCCGTAGTGTTGAACATGATCAATAACGCCGCGCCGGAGCTGAAAGCCGGCATCCGTCATGGAGTCAAGGTCATGACCGGCGGTGCGCCGCCGCCCGCTTCGGTGATCGCCGGCATGGAGCGCATGGGCTGGGACGTGACGCACGCCTACGGGTTGACCGAGTCCTATGGGCCGGTCGTGCAATGCGTGTGGCGCGACTCGTGGAATGCACTCGATCTCGATGCGAAAGCGCGGCTCAAGGCCCGCCAGGGAGTGCGCGGCCCCGCTCTCGAGGCAGTGATGGTAGCCAGCCCCGATACGCTGGAGCCTGTTCCAAAAGACGGGCAAACGCTCGGCGAGGTATTTCTGCGCGGCAACAACGTGATGAAGGGCTACCTGAAGAATTCGGACGCCACCGTGGAGGCATTTTCCGGCGGGTGGTTTCACACGGGCGATCTCGCGGTATGGCATCCCGATGGCTACCTGGAAATCAAGGATCGCTCGAAGGACATCATCATCTCGGGAGGCGAAAACATTTCGTCGATCGAGATCGAGGACATACTGTATTCCCATCCCGCCGTTCTGGAGGCGGCAATCGTCGCGCGTCCCGACGACAAGTGGGGCGAGACACCTTGTGCTTTCATCGCGCTCAAAGACGATTCGGCGGTGACCGAAGCGGACATCATCGCGTTTTGCCGCGAGCGGCTGGCACATTTCAAGGTGCCCAAGACCATCGTGTTCTCGCCGCTGCCGAAGACAGCGACCGGCAAGATCCAGAAGTTCCACTTGAGGGAGCGGGCGCGCCAGCTGTGAAAGGGGCGGCGGCGTAGCGCCAGCCGCCGCGTTTCGATCAGCGCGAGGACGCCTCCTTCTGGTCCACGCGAAACTTGCCGGGACTTTGTCCCATGGTCTTCTTGAACATGGTGATGAACGAGTTCGGACCTTCATAGCCGAGCTCGAGCGCCACTGCGTGAACCGACGCGCCTGCCGACAATCGCTGAAGCGCAATGATGATATGCAGACGCTCGCGCCAGCGCCCGAAGGTCATGCCGGTTTCGCTGCGTACCAGCCGCGCGAGCGTACGTTCGCTCATCGCATATCGGCGCCCCCATTCCGCGATCGTGCTGCGGTCGGCGGGGTTGTCGAGCAACGCCGAAGCGATCTGTTGAAGCCGGGGATTGTCGGAGATCGGGAGAAAGACGTCGTCGGGCGCCAGCAGCGCGAGCTGATCCAGCAGCACTCTGGCGAGCCGGCCCACCGGGCCGTCCTTCGGATAGTCGGGCGGAAACCTGGCCAGTGAACGGATCAACTCGCGGATGAGCGGCGTGATCGTAAAGCTGCGGCAGTCGGTGGGCAGGCCGGCCTCGTCGGGCGGAATGAAGATGACGTACAGCTTGGCGAAATCGGAAGCATGATTGCTGTGCGGAATGCCGCCCGGAATCCACACCGCGCCGTTGGGCGGGACGATCCACCATCCGCTCGGCGATCGGCACATGACCGACCCGCTCAATGCGACGACCAATTGCCCCTTGCGATGAACGTGCATCGGCAGCTCATCCTCTTTTCCGCTCGTCTCCAGGAGAACGGAAATGACCGGCAAATCGACGGAGTCCGGATCGAACGGCTGATAGTTGATCTTCACCGGGTCTGTCATGGCTCGCGAAGCGGACATGCCGATTTCAGGATTGTTGGGTTCCACGGTTCACTCGCTTTCTGCGCCTGCCTGGCCTCGGTGAATTCATGTATCGCCGCCCTCGGTGCAACATACGGTGGGCCATCCGACTGACGCGATTTTAATCCGCCGAATCAACGATGGCGCCGGCAAATCAAAATTAAATTTGGCCCCGTCGGACCTACACTGACTCGATGTAAATTCACGAGACATCAGGTATGAAAACCGACGAATTGATTTGCACACGGATCGACGCGGACGTCGTGCAACTGACGATCGACCGGCCGCCGGCGAACGCACTGAACGAACCGCTCATCACCGCATTGATGTCCGTCTTCCGCGACTTCGCTCGACACGACGTGCCACCCGGCATCGTGTTCACCGGGGCGGGAGAGAAGTTCTTTTGTGCCGGCGGCGATATCAATGAAGTGGCGGACCATGAGCTCGCCCTGTCGCGCATGGAAGCGTTCCACGCGTTCCTGGCGCAACTCGAGCAGTATCCGAGCCCGCTCGTGTGCGCGGTCAACGGCTATGCAGTGGGTGCCGGATTCGAAATGGCGCTGCATGCGGACTACGTCGTCGCGTCCGCTGAATCCCGGCTAGGATTTCCCGAGATCAATCACGGCCTGTTGCCCGCGGCAAAAGGCATGCGCCACGCAGCGGCCCTGCTGGGTCGGCGTGCCGCGCGTTCGCTGCTTTTCTCCGGTGAACTGATCACGGCCGGAGAAGCGTTGGCGATAGGCGCGGTGGACGCGATCTCCGCGCACGATGAAACGCTGAGAGACGCGCTGGCCAAATGCCGCGCGCTTTGCGCCAAAGATCGCCAGCTGTTCGCCGCCATCAAGCGAACGCTGCGCGAGAGTCCACGGATGAACGACGAAGCTCTGCTGCAGATGACGCTCGATGACCTGCGTGGATATCTCGGCAACGCGCGGACCGCGGACGCAAGATCCAGATTTCTGAACCGCAATAAGAAGGCCTGATCGTGAGCAATCTCAAACTGCCGGAAACGCTGCATCTTGCGCGCATGACGTATGAGGGCGTGGCGGCCGCATTGGCCACGCAGTTCGATCGCGTCATCATTCCTTGCGGCGCAATCGAGCAGCACGGCCCCCATCTGCCGCTGAGCATGGATGCCGATCATGCTGACGCGCTGGCCGTGGAAATCGCCACGTTGCTGGGGCGAACCCTGATCGCGCCGACGATACGAGTGGGATGCTCGAAGCACCACATGGCCTTCCCGGGCACGATCTCGTTGCAGGAGCACACGTATGCCGCGCTCTGCCACGATTACTGCGTGAGCCTCGCGGCACATGGATTCAAGTGCATCTATCTGTTCTCGGCGCATGTCGGTAACTTCAATGCCCTTCATGCGATGTTGCCGGAATTGCGACAGGCCGTCGGGCCAGACGTCCAGGTGCTTGCCTATACGGATCATCAGGCGTGGCTGCGCGAATGGCGACTGGCCGTCGAGGAAGCCGGCGGCGATCCGGAATCCGTGGGCGGACACGCAGACATCGCCGAAACCTCCCTGATGATCCACCTTGATCCGGACAGTGTGCGACTCGCTCGACTCACGGCCGGCCACGTGGGCGCCATGACGACCGAGCAATTGAACCGGATGTGGAAGGAAGGCGTGGCGTCGATCTCCCGAAACGGCGTGCTGGGCGATGCGCGAGGATCGTCACGCGAGATCGGCGAGGCCTGTTTGCGTGCGACCGCGAGGCTTCTCGCGTCGGCATTTGCGGCCGAATCGTCGACCTAGAAAAAGACGGAGAGCCGGCAGCATGATCTGCCGGTATCGGCAAGGTTGCGGCATGAAAAGAATAAAAAATGCTGCGGGATGTGCGGCAATATTTATTCACGGAAACAAAAGAGACATCAAGGCAGAAAAGGCATCCGGATGGATGAGTATCGCTATCCAATCTGGATGGGCTGTTTCTAAATCAAGTTAAACGACGATGTTAATTGGTTGGCGGCGTGACACTGCCCGAACCTCGGCAGCCGTTCGCGCGCGCCGTGAATTTTCGAATTACGACTGTCAAGGAAAAGAAAAT
>NZ_BCPP01000499.1:0-5176 GCF_016586125.1 Burkholderia sp. E168m23 | reverse complement strand
CGCTCGCGTCGCAGCGCCTCGCGCTCGCCGAACCCGTGGCGCGATGGAAATGGGCGAATCACAAGGCCATCGAGGACCGGCCGCGCGAAGCGGCCCTGCTCACCGAGGTCGAAAAAACGTGCCGTCCAGGCCGGCGTCGATCCCGCGTTCGCCCGAACGTTCTTCGAGGATCAGATCACGGCAAGCAAGGACGTGCAGAACGCACTGTTCGCGACCTGGCGCACGACGCGGCCGCCGGAAGGCGCGCCGCCCGATCTCGCCACCAGCACGCGGCCGGCACTCGACCGGCTGACGCAGAAGATGCTCTCCGGTCTCGCGCAGGTCGCCCCGCTTCGCGAGGCGCCTGATTGCCAGGCGCGGCTCGCGCGCAGCATCGCGAACTGGAAGACGCTCACGCGCTACGACTCCACGCAGACGCAGGCGCTCGATACCGCGCTGTCGCACGTCTGCTCCGCCGGCGGGGCCAGCGCGATCGGCTGACGCGGGTGCAGTGACGGAGGCCTGCGGCGCTCAATCCGCCGGCGTGAGCGCCACGAGCGGAATCACTTGCAGGCCGCGCGCGAGATGCGTCTGCAGCAGGCGATGGGTGAACGGTTCGAACGTGCCGTCCGTCGCGTCGGCCACGAGCCGCGCGGCCGCATCGAGCGACTCCGCCGAACCGAGATAGCACCAGCCGTCGATCACGTGAAACAGGCGGCGCTCGCCGCTCGCCTCGAACGCGACGGCGCCTTCGAACGGCCAGGGCGCCCCGCCCGCGCGGACGGCGTCGGCTGCGGGGCGCCGGTTGTACGACGGGCGCAACCGCGCGATCCATTGCGCTTCGGCGAGCATCGCCCCCAGCTCGTTGCCGGTCTCGCGCCATTCGACGCGCCGCACCTGCTGCGCGAGCCGCATTTCCTTCGACGAGCGGCGCTCGCCGGTCAGCAGCGCACGCAGCCGCTGCCGCACGCGCACACTGCGGCCGACATACAGCGCTTCGTCACGCTCCCCGAACAGCGCATACGCGCCGCACCCTGCCGGCGCTGTATCCAGCCAGGCCTCGGTGAGATCGCCGCCCAGACGGAAATGGCGCGTCGTCCGCGCGATCTGCTCGCGCAGCCGCTCGAGCGGCACGATGTCGTGCAACTGGCGCCAGAACTGCCAGAGCAGGTCGGCATCGGCCAGCGCGCGATGGCGCGCGGCCGGAACGAGCCCATGCCGTTCGATCAACGCGTCCAGCCCATGCCGCGATTCGCGCGGAAACAGCGCGCGCGACAGCCGCACCGTACAGAGCACATCGGGATTGAAGGCCAGCCCCGCGCGCTCGAATTCAGCGCGCAGGAAGCCGCGGTCGAAGCTCGCGTTGTGCGCGACGAACAGCTTGCCGTCGAGCCGCTCGAACAGTGCCGGCGCGAGCGACGCGAACGTCGGCGCGTCACGCACCATCGCGTCCGAAATGCCCGTCAGTTGCTGGATGAACGGCGGAATCGCCTGCCCCGGATTGACGAGGCTCGTCCACGTCGATACGCCGAGCGGCCCGATTTCGACCACGCCGATTTCGGTGATGCGGTGATCGGCGAGCGAGCCGCCGGTGGTTTCAAGGTCGACGAAGACGAGCGGCTGTTCGCTGGCGGGATCGGACGGACGGGAATCGGACATGAAAAGACTGGGAAACGATGCTTCCGTGAGTATGCACCGGCAGGCGCACTCGCGACCAGCCCGGACCGGGTCGTTCCGTCCCCGGAAAGCAAAAAGCCCCCGCGATGCGGGGGCCGGACGTGATCGGCAATGCGTGGCGCGTCAGACCGCCTGGATATTCGCTGCCTGCTTGCCTTTCGGCCCGACTTTGACGTCGAACGAGACACGCTGGTTTTCCTTCAGCGTCTTGAAGCCGTCCATCCGGATTTCGGAAAAGTGCGCAAACAAATCTTCACCGCCATTGTCCGACGTAATAAAACCAAAGCCTTTAGCATCGTTAAACCATTTCACGATACCGGTATCCATGTCTTCGTTCCCCACTCGATAAGATCAAAAAAGCTATTTTTATAGCCGTTACCCGAAACCCGAAACATTGCGCCGGCACCCGCACCAGCACGCCGCCCGAGGACGGAGTGCTGACTTTATAAATTGGACAATCCGGGTGCGTCAAGAAAATTTTTGGCGGCTCTTTTATCGAAAAGATGCTAATACCACTGGAATCGGCACACCATCGCCTTTGATTAATTGATTCGCATCAAAAACCTGTCAATATTACCGGGACCGGATCGTTAATAATGCGGGCCGTGAAATTCCTACCGGGGACAAATCGACCCGGTAAAATCCTCGGGTTTTTTCCGGGTTGCGGAAATCCGGGGACGTTGCGATCCTGAATCAACGCCGAAAGGAAGGAGAGGGTCATGTGGCTGGACGGAATCAAGCGCTTCGCGAGCCGGCTCGGACGCGTACGTCGCAAGTCCCGCGCCCTGGCCGAGTCCGCGCGCGAAGCGCCGTGCGACACCGAATTCGATATGACGTGGCACGGCGATCACTGGCAGAACCTGCTCGCATCGCCCCTGGATGCCCGTCACTACGTGATGGAAGACTGGACCTACACGCCGCCGCCGGTCGAAGCAGAAGATGCCGCGCCCGCGGGCAAGCGCAAGCGCCGCTCGTACACGCGGTAAGCGCACCGGGCAGCGGGGCAAAAAAAAAGCGCGACTGGGAAGTCGCGCCGACAAAGGTTTGGAGATCTTTTCCGTCAACGAAAAAGTCTGCTTCGGAAAGCAGAGATCGCAGTATAGCGAGAGAACCACCTTTCATTATCCATGCTCCACACAAACCTCTATTGCCGATGTGTCAATAATCGCGCTATAGCCGCTCCTGTCCGCTGCTGACCGTCTGTCGCACACGCGCAACGCCCGTTACGTACTCCTGATCGCTATTTCCCTTCGCCGCACTGCCGCAAACCCTTACCGGGCAATGGTTTCCGCGTTTTTTTCAATTTTTGCGGATTCCAAAATACACTATTTCTTAAAGTGTGAGCCGCGCCCGCTTCGCACCCTCCGTACACTGCGGATGGATTTCTGATAAGCGCACCGCCGCTCTGCCGGGCCGGCTACAGCGTCAAGCAAAACACGGCCAGTCCGCCGCAGGTTCGATCGACATCATCCTGTTTGGAGACAGATCCATGAAAAAAACCCTGATCGTCACCGCGTTGTCGGGTGTATTCGTTACCGCAGCCCATGCTCAAAGCAGCGTTACGCTGTACGGCCTGATCGATGCAGGCATCACCTACACGAACAATCAGGGCGGGCATAGCTCATGGTCGGAACGCAGCGGCCAGATCAACGGCAGCCGCTGGGGCCTGCGCGGCACGGAAGATCTCGGCGGCGGACTGAAAGCCATCTTCGTGTTGGAGAACGGCTTCAACATCGCCAACGGCACGCTGGGCCAAAATGGCCGCGAGTTTGGCCGCCAGGCGTTCGTCGGCCTGTCGCAAGACCAGTTTGGCTCCGTCACCCTCGGTCGCCAATACGATAGCGTCGTCGATTACATCGGGCCGCTGTCGCTGACCGGCACGCAATTCGGCGGCACCCAATTTGCCCACCCGTTCGACAACGACAACCTGAACAATTCGTTCCGGATCAATAACTCGGTCAAATATACGAGCGTCAATTTCGGCGGCCTGAAGTTCGGCGCGTTGTACGGCTTCTCGAACAGCAACCAGTTCTCGAACAACCGCGCATACAGCGCGGGGGTGTCGTACACCTACGCCGGCTTCAACATCGGCGCCGGCTACCTGCAGTTGAACAATGACATCTCGGGCCTCACGGCAGCTGCGGTCACCAACAGCGCCGGTGCGGTGGCAGGCGACAACACGTTCGTCGGCAAGCGTCAGCGCGTGTTCGGCGGCGGCCTGAACTACACGTTCGGCCCCGCAACGGCCGGCTTCGTATTCACGCAAACGCGGGTGAACCGGGCGCTCGGCATCTCCGCGGGCGCCTCGGGCGTGTCGAGCGGCCTGGGTCTCGACGGCACGTTCGCCCGCTTCAACAACTACGAAGTGAACGCGCGCTACGCGCTCACGCCGGCCTTGTCGCTGGCCGGGTCGTACACGTACACCGCCGGCTTCCTGGACGGCCGTCATCCGGGCTGGAATCAGTTCAACCTGCAGACCGACTATGCGCTGTCCAAGCGGACCGACGTGTATGTGCAAGGCGTGTATCAGCGAGTCAGCACGGACGGCCTGGGCATCGGCGCCTATGTCAATGGCCTCGGTGGCGCTTCGTCGACCAACAAGCAGATCGCGGTGACCGCCGGCCTGCGCCATCGCTTCTGAGCAACCGGCAGCGCCAACGCCAACGCAACGTACGCGCGAATAAAAAAGCGCCCACATCGGGGCGCTTTTTCTTGGCTGCATCGGACCGATACGCTCAGGCGTCGCCCCGCGCCGGATACCGGACGTCGAGTATGTCGATCGGCTGCGGGCCGGCCGGCGTCATCAGCGTGACGGTGTCGCCGATCTTCGCCTTGATCAGCGCACGCGCGACGGGCGAAATCCAGCTGACGCAGCCGCGATCGAGGTCGACCTCGTCGATCCCGACGATCGTCACCGTGTGATCCTCGCCGTCCGGCGTCTCGTAATCGACCGTCGCGCCGAAGAACACCTGGTCGACATTCTCCTGCCGGCTCGCGTCGACGACTTCGGCGAGGTCGAGTCGCTTCGTCAGGAAGCGGATGCGGCGATCGATCTCCCGAAGCCGCCGCTTGCCGTAGATGTAGTCGCCGTTCTCCGACCGGTCGCCGTTCGATGCGGCCCACGACACGAGCCGCACGACCTCGGGGCGCTCGACGTCGATCAGGTTCAGCAGCTCGTCCCGCAGCCGCTTGTGGCCGGCCGGCGTGATGTAGTTTTTCGCACCCGCCGGAATCGCGGGTTGAGCCTGGTCGAGATCGTCGTCGTCACCGTCCGACTCTTTGACAAACGCCTTGTTCATGATGCAGATTCAACGTGGATGACTGATCCCCCAAGGGTACACGAAGGGCGGCCGGCCAAGGCCATGGCACCAAATTCGCGAATAAGGCTTCCCTTTTTATACGACTCTGCTATACTTCCGCTTCTGCGTGCGGCTGTAGCTCAGTTGGATAGAGTACTTGGCTACGAACCAAGGGGTCGTGGGTTCGAATCCTGCCAGCCGCGCCACTTTTTCGAGGGCCT
>NZ_BCPP01000498.1:0-5179 GCF_016586125.1 Burkholderia sp. E168m23 | reverse complement strand
GGTGGTCGGCTTCGTGGTGGGCCTGGGCTACACGAACCCGTACCTGTCGCCGTTCGAGGAATTCCAGCGCTACAAGACGCATCCGTCGATCCGCGCATTCCTCGAAGGCGGCAAGCGCGTGTCGTACGGCGCGCGCGCGATCACGGCCGGCGGCCTGCTGTCGCTGCCGAAGACGGTGTTCCCGGGCGGCGCGCTGATCGGCGACGACGCGGGCTTCCTGAACGCGTCGCGGATCAAGGGCAGCCACGCGGCGATCAAGACCGGCATGCTGGCGGCCGATGCCGCATTCGACGCGGTGCAGGCCGGCCGCCAGTCGGACGAGCTCAATGCGTACCCGGACGCGTTCAAGCAATCGTGGCTGTACACGGAGCTGTACCGTGCGCGCAACTTCAAGCAGTGGATGGCCAAGGGCCTGTACCTGGGCACGCTGATGGTGGGGCTCGAGCAGAAGGTGATGGGCGGCAACGTGCCGTGGACGCTGCATCACCGGCACGCGGACCACGAGATGCTGAAGCCGGCGTCGCAGTGCGAGCCGATCGCGTATCCGAAGCCGGACGGCAAGCTGACGTTCGACCGGCTGTCGTCGGTGTTCATCTCGAACACGAACCACGAGGAGAACCAGCCGGCGCACCTGACGCTGAAGGACGCGAGCGTGCCGGTGAACGTGAACTTGCGCACGTACGCGGGGCCGGAGGCGCGCTTCTGCCCGGCGGCGGTGTACGAGTTCGTGAAGAACGACGACGGCGGCGAGCGCCTCGTGATCAACGCGCAGAACTGCGTGCACTGCAAGACCTGCGACATCAAGGACCCGACGCAGAACATCGTGTGGGTCACGCCCGAAGGCGGCGGCGGGCCGAATTACCCGAACATGTAACGCAACGCATCCCCGCGCCCGCGGGCGCGAACGAACCGGAGTGAGACGATGAGCAATGCAGCGAAGGAAGTCGTGGTGGTGAGCGGTGTCCGTACCGCAATCGGTGATTTCGGCGGCAGCCTGAAGGATTTCTCGCCGACCGACCTCGGCGCGAAGGTGGTCGCCGAAGTGCTGTCGCGCGCGAACGTGCCGGGCGACGCGGTCGGGCACGTCGTGTTCGGCCACGTCGTGAACACCGAGCCGAAGGACATGTATCTCGCACGCGTCGCGGCGATCAACGGCGGCGTCGCGCAGCACACGCCGGCGCTGACCGTGAACCGCCTGTGCGGCTCGGGCCTGCAGGCGATCGTATCGGCCGCGCAGACGATCATGCTCGGCGATGCCGACGTCGCGATCGGCGGCGGCTCGGAGAGCATGAGCCGCGCGCCGTACACCGTGCCGGCCGCGCGCTTCGGCCAGCGCATGGGCGACGCGAAGCTCGTCGACATGATGCTCGGCGCGCTGCACGACCCGTTCCAGACGATCCACATGGGCGTGACGGCCGAGAACGTCGCGAAGAAATACGACATCTCGCGTGACGCGCAGGATGCGCTGGCGCTCGAATCGCATCGTCGCGCGGCGCGTGCGATCGCGGAAGGGCGCTTCAAGGACCAGATCCTGCCGATCTCGATCCGCGCGAAGAAGGGCGAAGTGGCGTTCGATACCGACGAGCACGTGCGCCACGACGCGAGCGCGGACGATTTCACGAAGCTCAAGCCGGTGTTCGCGAAGGAGAACGGCACCGTGACGGCCGGCAACGCGTCGGGCATCAACGATGCCGCGGCCGCCGTGCTGATGATGAGCGCGGACGCCGCACGCGCGCAGGGCGTGAAGCCGCTCGCCCGCCTCGTCGCGTATGCGCACGCGGGCGTCGATCCGGCGTACATGGGTATCGGCCCGGTGCCGGCCACGCAGAAGGCGCTCGAACGCGCGGGCCTGAAGATCAGCGATCTCGACGTGATCGAAGCCAACGAGGCATTCGCGGCCCAGGCGTGCGCGGTCACGCAGGAGCTCGGCCTCGATCCGGCCAAGGTCAATCCGAACGGCTCGGGCATCTCGCTCGGTCACCCGATCGGTGCGACCGGCGCGCTGATCACGGTGAAGGCGCTGTACGAGCTGAAGCGCATCGGCGGGCGTTACGCGCTCGTGACGATGTGCATCGGCGGCGGCCAGGGGATTGCGGCGATCTTCGAGAACATCTGATAATCGACCGCTCAGCCTCCGAATACACAGGAATCGTCATGGCCATCGAAACCGTCGGCGTCGTGGGCGCCGGAACCATGGGTAACGGCATTGCGCAAACCGCCGCCGTTGCAGGACTGAACGTCGTGATGATCGACGTCAGCGACGCCGCGCTCGACAAGGGCCTCGCGACGCTCAAGGGCAGCCTCGAGCGGCTCGTGTCGAAGGACAAGCTCGACGCGGCCGCACGCGATGCGGCGCTCGCGCGCATCACGACGTCGACCGACTACGCGAAGCTCGCCGCCGTCGACATCGTGATCGAAGCCGCGACCGAGAACGTCGAGCTGAAGGGCCGCATCCTGAAGCAGATCGAGGCGGTCGCGCGTCCGGACGCGATCATCGCGACCAACACGTCGTCGATCTCGATCACCGCGCTCGCGGCGCCGCTCGCCGATCCGTCGCGTTTTCTCGGCATGCACTTCTTCAACCCGGTGCCGCTGATGCCGCTCGTCGAGATCATCCGCGGGCTGCAGACGAGCGACGCGACCGCATCGGCCGTGCGCGCGCTGACCGAGCGTTTCGACAAGTCGCCGATCGGTGTGCGCAATTCGCCGGGTTTCGTCGTGAACCGGATCCTGGTGCCGATGATCAACGAAGCGTTCTTCGTGCTGGCCGAAGGCATCGCGTCGGCCGAGGAGATCGACGCGGGGATGAAGCTCGGCGCGAACCACCCGATCGGGCCGCTCGCGCTGGCCGACCTCGTGGGCCTCGACGTGTGCCTCGCGGTGATGGACGTGTTCGTGAAGGACTTCGGCGATCCGAAGTATCGTGCGTGCCCGCTGCTGCGCGAGATGGTGTCGGCGGGGCGGCTCGGGCGCAAGACCGGGCGTGGAGTGTACGACTACAGCAAGTAAGCGGCGCTTCATCCCACTTCGCGCGGCCGCCTTCGGGCGGCCGCTTGCATTGTGCGGCACGCATGGCGCGATCACGCGTCGAGCACCGCCAGATCGCGCGGCAGCATGCGCTTGAACATCGTGAGCAACCGCCGCGCCGCCTTCGGCGGCAGCGTGATCGCGTGGCGCACGGCCGCCGCGATCTGGATCATCATCAGCTCGGCGAATGCGCTGCGCTGCGCGCGGGTCGTGTCGGGCGCGACTTCCGCCAACGCATCCGCGAACAGGCCGGCCAGGAATTCTCCATCCGCGCGGTCCAGCGCCTGCAGCGCGCGATCGGCCTGGGTCGCGCGCCAGATGTCGCGCATCAGCGGCTCGTCGACGAACATCCGGTAGTAGCTGTCGGTGATGCGCGCGAGCGTGGCGTGCAGGTCGTCGAGCGTCTTCATTCCCGCGAGGTCGCGCCGCACGCAGTCGTGCCCGACTGCGTTGTAGCGCTCCGCGAGCGTGCCGATCACGGCCGCCTTGTCCGGAAAGTACTGGTACAGCGAACCGAACGAGATGCCCGTGCGTTCGACGATGTCGCTCATCCGGAACGCATCGCAGCCTTTCTCGATCATCACGTCCGACGCGCACGCGAGGATGCGCTCGAACCGCTCGCGGCTGCGCTGCTGCGTCGGTACCAGCCGCGCGCGCGCCGGCGTGTCCGCTGCCGCCGCGTCGGGCTCGTCGTTCTGCCCCGATTTTTGTCGGCCCATGCTGTCTCCCGAAAAACTTGACGTTGCTAATGCGAGAGTCTATCGTGTTTTTCGAAAAAGGAGACGCACATGTCGGCCCTTCCCATCCTCATCGTCGGCGGCTCGGGCAAGACGGGCGCCCGCGTCGATGCCCGGCTGCGCGCGCGCGGCCTCGCGACGCGGCCGGTGTCGCGCACGTCGGCCGTTCGCTTCGACTGGACGGCGCCCGAGACCTGGCCCGCCGCGCTCGACGGCGTGTCGGCCGCCTATGTGACCTACCAGCCCGATCTGGCCGTCGAAGGCGCGGTGGAGGCGATCGCCGGATTCGCGCGGCTCGCGCGGGGGAGCGGCGTCGAGCGCGTGGTGCTGCTGTCCGGGCGCGGCGAGCCGCGTGCGCAGGCGGCCGAGGCTGCATTGCAGGCGTCGGGCGTGGGCTGGGGTGTCGTGCGCGCAAGCTGGTTCAACCAGAACTTCTCCGAGGGCTATCTGCTCGACGGCGTGCTGGCCGGCGAAGTCGCGCTGCCGGTCGGCGCGGTGCGCGAGCCGTTCGTCGATGCGGACGACATCGCGGACGTTGCCGCGGCCGCGCTCACCGATGCGCGCTTCGCGAGCCGCGTGATCGAGGTGACGGGCCCGCGCGCACTGACGTTCGCCGAAGCGGTCGGCGAAATCGCGCGGGCCGCCGGGCGGCCGATCGCCTACCGCGAGATTCCGCACGATGCATTCGTCGCGGGGCTGAGCGAGGTCGGTGTGCCGGAGCCGGTCGTCGCGCTGCTCGACGACCTGTTCGACGTGGTGCTCGACGGGCGCAACAGCGCGGTGACGCACGGGGTCGAGGCCACGCTCGGGCGCCCGGCGCGCGATTTCGCCGACTATGCGCGCGCGGTCGCCGCGACCGGCGTATGGAGCGCCTGACCATGATCGCGTTCGTGACTTCAGCGTTGCTGTGGGGTTCGGCCATTGGCTGCGGGTTGATGGCCGGCGTGTACTTCGCGTTCTCGACGTTCGTGATGACGTCGCTCGGACGGCTCGCGCCGCAGGCCGGCGCGGCCGCGATGAACGCGATCAACGTCGACATCGTGCGTTCGCCGTTCATGCCGCTGTTCCTCGGCACGACGCTGATGGCGCTCGCGCTCGTCGTGATCGCGCTGTTCGATCGCGACTCGCCGGGCGCGATGGCGGCGCTCGCCGGCGGCGTGCTTTACGTGTTCGGCATGTTCGCGGTGACGATGGCCGTCAACGTGCCGCTCAACGACGCGCTCGCCGCGGCCGATCCGGCCACGGCGCAAGGCGCGGCGCTGTGGACGCGCTACCTGCACGACTGGACGAGGTGGAATCACGTGCGCACGGTGGCGTCGGCCGCCGCATGCGCATGCTTCATCGCGGCAATCGCGGCGCGCTAGCGGTATCGGCAGCGCGGCCGTTACGCGTAAAACGCCGACGGCGACATCCCG
>NZ_BCPP01000497.1:0-5193 GCF_016586125.1 Burkholderia sp. E168m23 | reverse complement strand
TATGGAGCGGATATCCGAACTGTCGCCCGTCGCGGCATCGTCGTCCGTCGTCGGGATCGGCACACCCGGGTCATACCGCACCACCGTGCCATGTTCGATCCGGTGCGGAAACGGCGGCGGCGCGTCCACCTCGTCGCCGAAGCGTGCGCGCACGAATGCGCGCAGCAGCGCCTCACGCGCCGTGTGGCCACGAGCGCCGCAGGTCGACGGGCCGTCGACGAAGGTCGCGTCGCATTCGACCTCGTCGCCGTGGCGGGCGATCCGCAGATCCTCCACGCGATCGAGCACTGCGCCCGCGTCGGCCCACGACGCCGACGGCGCGAACGGTGCGTCGAGATGCCGGAACGCGTCGCAGGCGGCCGTCACGACCACGGTCGGCGCGACCGCCGTGAAGCGCAGCGTGTCTTCGTCATCGGCGCACAACGCGCGTGCGCACCAGTAGTCGAGATCCTTTCCGTCGAGTGCGTCGGTTCGCATGGGCTGCCTCCGTTCGATCGAAAAACGCGTCACCGCGCAAGCGCCGTGCCCGTCGCGGGCGTCGAACGCATCCGCGCCACCAGCGGGTAGTGGTCCGACGCGTGCCGCGCCCGCGCGCTGCGGTGCACGACCACGTCGACCAGCAGCTCGCCCGGATGAATCCAGATCCGGTCCAGCGAGAACACCGGGCACACGGTCGGGAATGTGCGCGGCGCCGGCGCACGCCGGAACCGCGTGACGAGCGCCTGCAGCGCGCGGCCGCGCACGAACCATTCGTTGATGTCGCCGAGCAGGATCACCGGCATCGCGCCCGTATCGAATGCCGCGAGCAGGCGCTGCACCTGCGCGCTGCGTTCGCTGGCCGACAGCCCGAGATGGGTCGCGACCACGCGGATCGGGCCCGTGCTGCAGTCGATGTCGGCGTCGAGCGCGCCGCGGGGCTCGCGCGGGTGGAACGACAGGTCGAGCGTGCGCGCCGCGCGGATCGGGCAGCGTGACAGCACCGCGTTGCCGTAGCGGCGCTCGGGCGTGTCGATCGTCGGGCCGGCCACCGCGTGCATGCCGGTCGCGTCGCGCAGGTGCGCAAGCACGTCCGGCGCGCGCGTGCCGCCGAGCGGCACTTCCTGCAGCGCGATCACGTCCGCGTCGAGTTCGTCGATCACGGCCGCGATCCGGTCGACCGCACGCGCCGGCCACGCGCCGTAGCCGCCGTGGATGTTGTAGGTCGCGATCCGCAGGTCGCGCCCGCCCGGCGCGGCGGCGGGCGCCGCGTCGGCGGTGACGACGTGCGGCGCCGGGGCCGGTTGTTTGCTCAGCGCCATCGTCGCAGCATCCTCACGAGCAGGATCGACACGCCGACCAGCGCGAGGCCGATCGCCGCGAGCCACGCGAACGCACCGGGCCCCGGATGGCTGAGCGCCGCGGTCAGCTGGTGCGCGAACGTGACGGTCAGTACGATGCCGGGCAGCATCCCGAGCGCGGTGCCGATCAGGTAGTCGCGCAGCCCGATGTGCGACGCGCCGGCGACGAGGTTCACGACGGTGAACGGCGCGATCGGCAGCAGCCGCAGCACGGCCATCGCGACCACGCCGCGCCGGCCGATGTGCTCGCTCAGCCGGTTCGCGCGCGGGCCGGCGAGCCGGCGCACCGCGTCGCGCCCGAGCCAGCGGCCCAGCGCGTAGGTCGCGGCGGCGGCCGCCATCGAGCCGATGCCCGCATACGCGAAGCCCGGCCACGCGCCGAACACGAGCCCCGTCGCGGCGATCAGCAGCGTGATCGGCACCGCGCAGGTCGCCGCCACCACGTACGCCGCGAGCAGCAGCACCGGCGCGGCCGGCAGCCGCGCGATGCCGGCCACCGCGTGCGACAGCGACGCGACGTTCAGGTGCGCGCCCAGCGGCGTGAAGCGCCACGCGAGCGCCAGCGCGGCGATCGCGAGCACGATCGCGCCGAGCACGAAAAAGCGCGCGGTGAGCGAGCGGTGCTGTTCGTGCGGCACGAATTCGCGGACGAACCGGTCGGGCTCGATCGGCTGCTCGGGGTCGAGCCGCGCGCTGACCGGCACGAGCGCCTCGAATTGCGGCGACACGGCCGGATCGAGCGTGCGCAGCGTGCGGCCGGGTTTTGCGCGCAGCTGGTCGAGCACGACGTTCGGCCGTTCGCCGCACGCGAACGCGTCGGCCACCTCGGCGGGCGTCGTGCCGAGATGCTCGGCCAGCAGCCGCTCGCGCATGCCGGCGATCGCGCCGCGGATGCGTGGATCGCCGGCCGCGACGAGCGCGATGCAGCATTCGGTATCGAGCACCATCGAGCGGTTATTGAGGTTCGCGCTGCCGATCACGATGCATTCGTCGTCGACGATCGCGATCTTGCTGTGCACGTTCACGCACGCGTCGCCAAGCCCGTCGACGTGCGGATACAGCAGCCGGTAGCGGTCGAAGCGGTCGGCCGACGCGAGCGTCGCGTGCAGCCGCGCGCGCAGCACGCCCATCGTCGCCTCTTGCAGCCAGCCGCTCTGCACCCGCGGCGCGACGACGGTGACGTCCGGCCCGTCCGTATCGGCGAGGCGCGAGGACAACGCGTCGCGCACCACCGCCGCGGTGAAATACTGGTTTTCGACATACAGGTGCCGCTGCGCGGCGCGGATCGTGTCCTCGACCAGCGCGCGCACCTGCCGCACCGGTTCGCGCCCGCCGTGGCGCGGCGCCGTATAGGCGATGCCGAGCCGCACGTCGCGCACGTCGACGCGCGCCTCGCGCGGCCACGGATCGTCGTCGTCGGGCCGGTAGAGATGCCGCTGCGCGCGGATCGCGATCGGGCGCCCGCACGCCTGCAGCCAGCGGGCCCGCGCCTGATCGCCGATCGCGGCGGCCGCGTCGCCGTCGAACATCGCGTGCACGTCGTGGAACGGCCCGTACGGCATGCCCTGCTCGTCGCGGCGGCGCGGATCGTCGGCCGCATGCGCGGGCGTGTCCCAGCGGGCGCGCGTCAGGTCGAGGCCGCCGACGAACGCGAGCCGGTCGTCGATCACGACCAGCTTCTGGTGATGCGATGCACCGCGCGGGTGCGCATCGTCGAGCCGGAACCGGATGCCGCGATGCGCGCGCCAGCCGGCCCGATACACGGGCGGCCAGTCGCGCTCCAGCGCGTAGATCATCGCGAAATCCCACGCGAGCACGTAGATGCGCAGGTTGTGACGGGCCGACGCGAGCGCATGCAGGAAGGCCGCGAGCGTGTCGGGCAGCGTGTCGTCCGCGCCGCCCGGCGCGAGCCGCATCCGGCTGTCGACGTCCCAGCCGACGATGAACACCGTATGGCGCGCACGCAGCAGCGCGGCGCGCAGCGTCGAGAAATACGCGTCGCCGTCGACCAGCATCGTGAAGCGGTCCGCGTGGCGGATCGTGTCGCAGTTGCGCCCGCGTTCGAGCAGGCCGTGCCGCGACGGGCCGTCCGCCGACGCGGCGTCGATGCGCCGGTCGTCGGCGCGGGTCACGCGATCCGGCGCGATCATCGGGCCCCGACGTCCCGGTTGCCGTCGATCCGCTGCAGCAGCGCATCGCAGCGTGCCCGAAGCCCCTGCAACTCCGGCGAATGCGCGTCGAGCCGCGCATGCTCGCCATCCGCGACCGCGATGTCGTAGATCTCCTGCGCGATCGTCGCCGACGCGTGCGCGATCCTGATCCGGTCGAGCCAGTCGCATTCGGCGTGCTGGCACGCGAGCCACGCGCGCAGCGCGCCCACCAGCTGGCTGGTCGTGAGCCACGTTCCGCTGCGCATGCGCGCGGCGAGCTGGCTCGTCACGAGATAGGAGAGCAGGTCGGTCTGGGTCACACGAAACTCCTTGACGAGGTGTCGGGTTGACAGGTCCGTACGCACGCGATGTTTTGCAGCGTCTCGCAGATCGCCGCAAATTCCGGCCCGCTCGTGCGCGAGAACGAGACGGAGATGTCGTCGGTGTCCGGATCGTCGTCCGATTGCTGGACGATGAACCGTTTCACGCGCACCCGGCCGGGGCCGAGCGCCTCGTGCAGCGTGCCGAGCGTGAGGCCGCCGCGCTCGGCCACGAGCTGCAGCGTGCGCTGCTGGCGCTGCGCGATGAAGCGGCGCTCGAGCGGTTTCACGCCCGCGAGGATCGCGAGCACGATCGCCGTCGCGCCGACCGACGCAACCACCATGCCGCCACCCGCGGCGAGCCCGACGCCGGCCACCGCCCACAGGCTCGCGGCCGTCGTCAGCCCGCGCACCACTTCGCCGCGCAGCAGGATCGAGCCCGCGCCGAGAAAGCCGATGCCGGACACCACTTGCGCGGCGACCCGCGACGGATCGAGCACGACGCCGTTCTGCCCGCGCACGTCCTCGAAGCCGAACGTCGACACCAGCATCACGAGCGCGGAGCCCACGCACACGAGCATGTGCGTGCGCAGCCCGGCGGCCCAGTTGAGGCGTTCGCGTTCGAGCCCGATCACGCTGCCGAGCAGCGCGGCCAGCAGCAGGCGTCCGAGTAATTCGAGGTGGCCGATCATGATGTGCATCCCTTCCGGCCCTAAGTGAAGCGGGCCCGGTAGCGGTTCGATGCGGAAAAGGGACGCAAGCAGCGTGCCGGCCGGGCACGGCGCGTGCGCGCAAGGCCGACGGCGCGCCTGGCGCGCATGCGGCGCGCATTTTTTGCATCGCTATCGCAGATAAGACAGGAGGCCACCGTGGCACATCAACAGGACGCACAGGTTCGGGACCCGTATCGCGGCCACGAGATTTTCGTGTGGGCGCGACCCAACGAGCGCGGCGCATGGCGCGACGAGGTGCAGGTGTACGTCAACGGCGCACGCATCGAGCTGGTGGTGCCGGAAGCCGCCGGCCCCGAATGGCTGACCGAGGTCGAGGCGCTGCGGGCGGGCCTCGAGCGCGGCCGCTATCTGATCGACAAGCGCGTGGACGACGATTGACCGGCATCGCGCTTGCGGCGCCGTGTGCCGCGACAGCGCCCCGCCGTGCAAGTACCCCATGAACCCACGCCGGCCCGCGCCGGGAGGAACCGATGAGCGATCCGCGCACCTTGCATATCTATCGCTACGACCCCGACCGCGACGCGGCGCCTTACATGCAGCGCTACGAGATCGACGTGAATCCGGACGACCGCATGCTGCTCGACGTGCTGGGCCGCGTGAAGTGCGACGACGAGACGCTGTCGTATCGGCGCTCCTGCCGCGAAGGCATCTG
>NZ_BCPP01000496.1:0-5204 GCF_016586125.1 Burkholderia sp. E168m23 | reverse complement strand
TCCCGCCACCGGTGCGGTGCAGGGCCGCCGCGAATGGGGCGCGCTGTCGCTCGCGCGGCTCGACCTGATGCCGTTCATCTACCGGCTGCACTATTCGCTGTTCCTGCCCGTGTACGGCGGGATCAACTTCGGGTTCTGGGTGATGGGCGTCGTCGGCATCGTGTGGGCGATCGACAGCCTGATCGCGCTGGTGCTCGCGTTTCCGAACCTGAAAAGCTGGCGCAAGTCGTTCGCGTTCCGTGTGCGGCGCGGTGGCTATCCGCTCGTGTTCGACCTGCACCGCTCGGGGGGCGTGTGGGTGTGGGGGCTGCTGCTCGTCGTCGCGGTCACGTCGATTTCGATGAACCTTGCCGTTCCGGTCGTGCGCCCGTTGGTCTCGCTGATGTCGCCGCTCGCGGAGACGCCGTACACCAATCCCGAGCATTTCCCGCCGGCCCCGGCGGGCAGCCAGGTGCTCCCGCGCGAGCGGATCGTCGAGATCGCCCGCTCGGCCGGCCGCGACGCGGGGATCACCGCGCCGCCGGGTGCGCTGCTGTTCGCCCCGGCGATGAACGCCTATGCGGTCGGGTTCTTCACGCCGGGCAACGACCATGGCGACGTCGGGCTCGGCAATGCGTGGCTGTACTGGAATGCGGTGACCGGCAAACCCGTCGCGGCGCAGGTGCCGGGCCGCGGTTCGGCCGGCGACCTGTTCATGCAGGCGCAGTTTCCACTGCACTCGGGGCGGATCGCCGGTGTCGCGGGACGTGTCGCCGTGAGCGTGCTCGGCATCGTGATCGCGATGCTGAGCGTAACGGGCGTCTGCATCTGGGTGAAGAAGCGCAGCGCACGCGGGCGGGCCGCGCGGAGCACGCGGCCGGTCGTGCCGGCGTCGTCGTCGCGCGCCGCGCGGTAAGGGCCGGGCACCAAGCACCAAGCGGACGGTGCTATCGCCGCAGGTCGGCGGCGCGGCACCGGCGCCGAGCTTGTCTCCGCGCCGTCAGCCCGCCTTGCGCCGGCGGGCCGGCTGCTTGCCGCCGAGCGCCGCGCATTGCGCGTGGCACGGGCAGCCGGCTTCGTGATCGTTGACCATGCCGGTCGCCTGCATCAGCGCATAGCAGATCGTTGAGCCGACGAACTTGCAGCCGTACGCCTTCAGCGCCTTGCTGAGCGCGTCGGACTGCTCGGTCGACGCGGGCGCGTCGCGGTATGACTGCCACGCATTCTGGACCGGCGTATCGCCGACGAACGACCACAGGAACGCGGCGAGCGACCCATGCTCCTCCCGGATGCGCTGCACGGCGCGCGCGTTGCTCACCGCCGATTCGACCTTCGCGCGGTTGCGCACGATGCCCGGGTTCTCCAGCAATTTCTCGATGCGCTTGGGCGTGAAGCGCGCGACGGTATCGACGTCGAAATCGGCGAACGCTTCGCGATAGCCCGCACGTTTGTTCAGGATCGTCGACCACGACAGCCCGGCCTGCGCGCCTTCCAGGATCAGCATTTCGAACAGGTGGCGATCGTCGTGCGACGGTACGCCCCACTCGGTATCGTGATAGTGAGCGTCCGCTTCCGTCTTCACCCAGTTGCACCGCTGCGACATCGTCTGCCTCGTTTTCAGTGTCGATTCGATCGCGCCAGCATAGCGGAAGCCCTTTTGGCGGGATAGCCGGCCGAACGGCAGATGGGCGCGCGGCGCCGATCCGGTTAAGCTTGGCGCCTGTTCGAATCAGCGGGATGAAGGCATGGCGGCATTACTTTTTGCGATCGGCATCGACGGCGGCGGCACGGGCACGCGCGCAGTACTGGCCGACCGGCACGGGCGCGAGCTGGCGCAGGGGCGCGGCGGCCCGTCGGGGCTCGGTCTCGGCATCGAGCGGGCATGGGCATCGATCGGCGCGGCGTGCGCGGACGCATTCACGCAGGCCGGTCTCGCGTTCGACTGGTCGCAGTGCGCGCTCGGCTGCGGGCTGGCCGGCGTCAACAACGCGGGGTGGCTCGCCGCATTCCGCGCGCAGGCGCCGCTCGGCGCGCTCGCAATCGAGAGCGACGCGTATACCACCGTCGTCGGCGCGCATGGCGGCGCGCCGGGGCTCATCGTCGCGCTCGGCACCGGCAGCATCGCGGCGGCGCTCGACGCGGCCGGCCCGTGCCGGATCGCGGGCGGCTTCGGCTTCCCGTCCGGCGACGAGGCGAGCGGCGCGTGGCTCGGCGTGCGCGCGCTCGCCTACGCGCAACAGGCGCTCGACGGCCGCGTGCCGCGCGATGCGTTCGCCACGGCCCTGCTCGCGGAAACGGGCGCGCAGGATCGCGATGCGCTCGTCCAGTGGTCGTGCGACGCGAACCAGACGATCTATGCACGTCTCGCACCGATCGTGTTCGCGCACCGCACCCATCCGGTCGCGCGCGCGCTGATCGCGCAGGCCGGCGACGAGATCGGCAAGATGATCGATGCGCTCGATCCGCAGCACGCGTTGCCGGTCGCGCTGTGCGGCGGGCTGGCGGACGCGCTCGCGCCGGCCGTGCCGGCACGGCACGCCGCGCGGCTGCGCGCGCCGCTCGACGATTCGGCGCATGGTGCGCTGCGGCTCGCGCTCCAGGCGTTGCGGGCGGCGGAGGTGGGCTAAGCCAAGCCGAGCGGGGTGCGTACGGTGAATGCCGCGTCGCAGCAGCGTCGCGCGCGGCGCCTGGCCGGCAACCGCCCGGCGCGCTACCGGGCACGACGTTAAAATGACGCTTCCTCCGTGCCCCGAGCGCCACTCTCCCGCCCCATGTACAAAGTCATCGCCACCGATCTCGACGGTACGCTGCTGAACAGCGACCACCAGCTCGACCCGTACACGATCGACACCGTTCGCCGGCTCGACCGCGACGGCGTGCAGTTCGTGATCGCCACGGGGCGCCACTATGCGGACGTCGCCGGCATTCGCGACGTGCTCGGCATCCGGCCGTACCTGATCACGTCGAACGGCGCGCGCGTGCATGCGCCGGACGACACGAAGATCCACGCGCAGGACATCGACGCAGCAATCGTGCGCAGCCTCGTGCAGCCGGCAGTCCTCGGCGCGCACGGCCGCGTGATCGTCAACCTGTTCACCAACGACGGCTGGCTGATCGACCGCGACGCGCCGCACCTGCTCGAATTCCATCAGGATTCGGGCTTCCGGTACGACGTGATCGACATGGCCGCGCACGACGGCGCGGATATCGCGAAGGTGCTGTATATCGGCGAACCGGCCGACCTGGCGGTCGTCGCGGAGCAGATGCGCGTGCAGTTCGGCGACGCGCTGTACGTCACGTACTCGCTGCCCGACTGCCTCGAAGTGATGACCGCGAACGTGTCGAAGGGGCGCGCGCTGCGCGCGGTGCTCGCGCGGCTCGGCGTCGATGCCGGCCACTGCATCGCGTTCGGCGACAACATGAACGACATCGATCTGCTCGAAACCGCCGGTCATGCGTTCATGATGAACAACGCGAACCCCGACCTGATCGCGCAGCTGCCGCACGTCCCGCGGATCGGCAACAACTTCGACGCGGGCGTCGCCCGCCATCTGCGCACGCTGTTCTCGCTGGAAGACGACGTCGTCGCGTCCTGAGCGTCCGCCCCGGGCGCGTTTCCCGCGCGGAAATGAAAAACGGGCGCCAGGGGCGCCCGTCGAAATTACCTGCCTCGATGTTCTTCGACAGCGTGAGGCTCGCTGCTCTGCTCGCTTGACCCCGTAGTGTTTTATTCGCTTGTGCGAGCGGATGCCGGCAGCAGGTCGACGGCGTCGTCACGCCCGGCGACCAGCGGGTAGATGATCCCCGCGAGTACCGCGCCGATCAGCGGCGCGACCCAGAACAGCCACAGCTGGCCGATCGCGTCACCGCCCACGAACAGCGCCGGGCCGGTCGAGCGCGCCGGGTTCACCGACGTGTTGGTGACCGGAATCGAGATCAGGTGAATCAGCGTCAGGCACAGCCCGATCGCGATCGGCGCGAAGCCGGCCGGCACCCCGCGCTTGTCGGTCGCGCCGAGGATCACGAACAGGAAGAAGCCCGTCATCACGACTTCGCAGATGAACGACGCGGCGAGCGAGTAGTGGCCGGGCGAGCGATCGCCGAAGCCGTTCGTCGCAAAGCCGCTGCCGACGACGTCGAAACCCGGCTTGCCGGTTGCGATCAGGTACAGCACGAAGGCGCCGAGCGTGGCGCCGACGACCTGCGCGACGATGTACGGCGCGAGATCGCGTGCCGGGAAGCGGCCGGCGACCGTCAGGCCGACGCTCACCGCCGGATTCAGGTGGCAACCCGAGATGTGGCCGATTGCGAATGCCATCGTCAGCACGGTCAGGCCGAAGGCGAGTGCGACGCCGGCAAAGCCGATGCCGAGGCCCGGAAAGGCGGCGGCCAGCACGGCGCTTCCGCACCCGCCGAGCACCAGCCAGAACGTGCCGAATACCTCTGCAGCGAGACGCTGAGAAAGATTCATGTAAGGACCTCGTCCAAGTGGGTTGAAGACCCCGGCCGACGCAACGGATTTATTTCGTCGTCCGGAATTGGTCTGGATTATAGGAAATGAATCGGGTTCGGGAGGGTAAACGATTGTTAAATTTGAATGGCTGACGAATGCCTTTTATTAGAATAAGTCCGCATTCTCGATATAGACGATTCGGTTAAAGATGGCAGCATTAATTTCGAAGGGCAGGGCGGCAGTGCGGATGACGTAACGGACGTTGGTGTCCCGGCCGGATTCGCCGGGGCCGCATCATCGAAAAGGGGAGTCGAAAAATGTCTCAATACGCGAAACTCAAGGCGCAGATCGCCGATCTGCAGGCCCAGGCGGACGACGTGCGCCGCCAGGAAGTGGCAGCGGTGATCGCCGATGTCCAGCGAATGATTGCCGAATATGGCCTGACGGCCCAGGACCTGGGCTTCGCGGAACGGGCGCGGCGCGGGCGTCCGCCGAAGAAGGCGCCGTTGCCGCCGAAATACCGCGATCCGAAGTCGGGTGCCACCTGGAGTGGGCGCGGCAAGCCGCCGAATTGGATCGTCGGCAAAAACCGCGATCGTTTTCTGATCGAGTGACCGAAGGCCAAATGGAAAGAGCCGCATCGACGATGCGGCTCTTTTGCTTTGCGGGTTTTGCGCGCCGATTTCGGCGCGGATTTACGGCCTATTTCCGCGCGGATTTTCGCGTCAGGCGCCCGCGACCCGGCGCAATGCCGGTTGCTTGGTTGCCGCGC
>NZ_BCPP01000495.1:0-5215 GCF_016586125.1 Burkholderia sp. E168m23 | reverse complement strand
CGATCCGTCGACGCTCGGCGACAAGTACGCGATCGCTTGGGGCGTCGGCCCGCTGATCACGTGGCGCTTTCCGAACATGGCGGTGAGCCGCGCGCGGCTCGCGCAGGCCCGCGCCGACGACACGCTCGCCCGTGCGCAATTCGATGCGCAGGTGCTGCGCGCGCTGAAGGAAACCGAGCAGGCGCTGGCCCGCTACGGCGCCGCGTGGCGCCGCCGCGCCGCGCTCGAAACCGCGCGTGCCGAGCATGCGCGCGCCTATCGCCTCGCCGAGCTGAACTACGAAGCCGGCGCCCTCGATTTCCTCGGCGTGCTCGACGCGCAGCGCAGCCTCGTCGCGGTCGATTCGGCGCTGGCCGAGTCGACGCAGCAGGTCTCGCTCGACCAGGTCGCCGTGTTCAAGGCGCTCGGAGGCGGCTGGCAACCGTAGCCGGCCACGTTCGCCGCGTCCCTGTCCGTTCTCTTGCACGCCAACTCATCATTCCGATCATGAGCACGACTGCCGTACCCGAAAAAGCCAAAACCGCCCGGTTCTCCCGGCGCCAACTGATCGCCGCGGGCGTCGTGCTCGCCGTCATCGCGCTCGCCGTGTTCGGCTGGCACTGGTGGACCGTCGGCCGTTTCATCGAAAGCACCGACGACGCGTATGTCCGCGCCGACGTCGTGACCGTCAGCTCCCGCGTGTCGGGTTACGTCACGCAGGTGGCGGTCGACGACAACCAGCCGGTGAAGCGCGGCGACGTGCTCGTGCGGCTCGACGACCGCGACTATCGCGCGAAGGTCGACGATGCGCAGGCCGCCGTCGCGGCGGCCGACGCGACGCTGCAGGCCGAGCAGGCGGCGGCCGCGATGCTCGACGCGCAGATCGGCCAGCAGCGCAGCCAGATCGCGCAGGCCGACGCCGATGCGGCCGCCGCGCGCGCCGAAGCCGCGCGGCGCGACGCCGATGCGACGCGCTACAAGCAACTGCTGGCCGAATCCGCCGCGAGCGGGCAGCGCTGGGAGCAGGCCCATGCGGACGCATTGAAGGCGCGCGCCGAGCTGACCCGCGCCGGCGCGGCCGTGCGGGTGCAGACCGACCAGCAGACCGTGCTGCAGCGCCGCCGCGAACAGAGCACCGCGGCGATCGCGCAGGCACGCGCCCGGCTTGCGGCGGCCCAGGCGAAGCTGGCGCTCGCGCAACTCGATCTCGACCACACGGTGATCCGGGCGACGCGCGACGGCAGCGTCGGCCAGCGCGCGGTGAGAGCCGGCCAGTACGTCGAAGTCGGGATGCCGCTGCTCGCGGTGGTGCCGCTGAGCGACGTGTACGTGGTGGCGAACTTCAAGGAAACGCAGTTGGGCGCGATGCACGACGGCCAGCCCGTCCAGATCGACGTCGACACCTATTCGGGCCATACGCTGCACGGCCGCGTGATCGGCCTCGCGCCGGGCTCGGGCGCGCAGTTCGCGCTGCTGCCGCCGGACAACGCGACCGGCAACTTCACGAAGATCGTGCAGCGCATCCCGGTGAAGATCCGCGTCGATACGCCGCCGGCCGGCGTCGTGCTGCGGCCCGGGATGTCCGTGATCGCGCGCGTCGACACGCGCGGCACGCAGGGGGCCGGCTCGTGACCGCGGCGACCGCGCAGGCTGCGCACGAAGATACCGTTTCGCTGCGCGCGTGGGTCGCCGTGCTCGGCGGCGTGTTCGGCTGCTTCATGGCCGGCATGAACGTGCACGTGACCAATGCGTCGCTGCCCGACATCCGCGGCTCGCTCGGCGCGAGCTTCGAGGAAGGGTCGTGGATCACCACCGCGTACCTGGTCGCCGAGATCGTCGTGATTCCGCTGACCGGCTGGCTCGTGCAGGTGTTTTCCGCGCGACGCGTGCTGCTGGTCGGCGCGACCGGCTTTCTCGCGTTCTCGCTCGCGTGCTCGGTCGCGCCGAGCATCTCGACGATGATCATTGCGCGGGCGCTGCAGGGTGCGTTCGGCGGCGTGCTGATTCCACTGTCGTTCCAGCTGATCGTCACCGAATTGCCGCCGTCGAAACATCCGCTCGGGATGGCGCTGTTCGCGATCGCGAACAACGTCGCGCAGGCGGCCGGGCCGTCGGTCGGCGGCTGGCTCACCGACATGTATTCGTGGCGCTGGATCTTCTATCTGCAGATTCCGCCGGCGATCGCGCTGGTCGCGGCGATCGGCTGGGCGATCCGGCCCGTGCCGGTGCAGCTCGGGATGCTCAGGCGGGCCGACTGGTTCGGCATCGCGACGATGGCGGTCGGCTTGAGCGCGTTGCAGATCGTGCTGGAGGAAGGCGGGCGCAAGGACTGGTTCGCGTCGGACCTGATCGTCGAGCTGTCGATCGTCGCGGCGCTCGGGCTGGCGGCGTTCGTCGCGATCGAGCTGCGGCGCAAGGAGCCGTTCATCAACCTGCGGCTGCTCGGCCAGTACAACTTCGGGATCGCGAGCCTGATGCAGTTCCTGTTCGGCGCGGTGGTGTTCGGCGTGGTGTTCCTCGTGCCGAACTACTTCGCCGAGCTGCACGGCTACAGCGCGCGCGACATCGGCCTCGCGATGATTCCGTACGGGCTCGTGCAGTTCGCGATGTCGTTCCTCACGCCGCCGCTGATGCGCCGCACCAGCCCGCGGACGACGATCGTGCTCGGCTTCGTGCTGGTCGCGGCCGGGTGCCTGATGAACATTCACCTCGACGCCGACGCTGCGTCGAACGTGATCGTCCCGTCGCTGATCGTGCGCGGGATCGGGCAGTCGTTCGTCGTGATCGCGCTGGCCGTGATGGCCGTCGACGGAATCGAGAAGGCGCAGCTCGGGTCGGCGTCGGGCGTGTTCAACATGGTCCGCAACGTCGGCGGCGCGATCGGCATCGCGGTGATGAGCCAGATCGTCGTCGAGCGGCAGAAGCTGCATGCGATGCGCATCGGCGAGGCGGTCACGCCGTTCTCCGAGGCGTTCCAGGAGCGCATGGCGATGCTCGCGCGGCTGCTCGCGCGCGTGCATGCGCCGCGCGCGGACGTGCTGCCGGGCGGATCGTTCTCCGGCGTGCATGAACTTGCGCTGGGGCTCGTCAACCAGCGCGTGATGCGCGAGGCGCTGCTGATGGCGTACAGCGATACGTTCCTGATCGCGGGAATCGCGATGATCGGGTGTACGGCGGCGGCGTTCATTCTCAAGGGGAAGAAAAAGGCGTGAGGGCCGGCTGTGGCTGACCTCGATCCGGATTGCCGTGTCCGTCGCCGTTGCCGTCACGCGAAGATCGCCGCCGATCTCCGTCTCGATCTGCCGCTCCGTGCTTTGCAGGTTCGCGAAGGCGACGGACCGCATCCTTTCGCTGCATCGCCGAATACCGTCGGCGGTTTCCATTATTTCATATTTCGATTATTATCGAAATATGGAAACGAACCAGACCGTCGCCGCCTTGTCGGCGCTCGCCCACGAATCCCGGCTCGCCGTGTTCCGCGCGCTCGTGCAGGCAGGGCCGCCGGGCCTGCCCGCGGGGCAGATCGCCGCCTTGCTCGACGTGCCGCCATCGTCGCTGTCCTTTCATCTGAAGGAACTGGCCCATGCCGCGCTCGTCACGAGCCGGCAGGAAGGCCGCTTCGTCATCTACAGCGCGAACTTCGCGACGATGAACGGCCTGCTGGCCTATCTCACCGAGAACTGCTGCGGCGGCAATCCATGCTCGCCGGTGTCCGCGTGTTCGACGTCCGGCACGCAAACCTGTTGACGCGTTCGCGCGCATTGCCCATGACCACCCACGTACTGATCCTCTGCACCCACAACTCGGCGCGCAGCGTGCTGGCCGAGGGGATGCTCAACCATTGGGCCGCGAAGCTCGGCAAGGACATGCGCGCGTACAGCGCGGGCAGCGCGCCGAGCGGCCGGCTCGATCCGTTCGCGCTGGACGCGCTGACGAACGCCGGCGTCGACACGAGCGGCTACCGCAGCAAGAGCTGGGACGAATTCGTCGGCGCCGGCGCGCCTGACATGCGCGTCGTCGTCACGGTATGCGACAGCGCGGCCGCCGAAACCTGCCCGCACTGGCCCGGCAGCCCGGTGAAAGTGCACTGGGGCTATGCCGATCCATCGAATGCGCCGGGCGGCGATGAAGGCAAGCGTCTCGCGTTCGAACTCACGCGCGAGGCGCTCGGCTACCGGATGCTGCAATTGCTGGCGCTGCCGCTCGATCGCATGAGCAACGCCGAACTCCAGGCGGCACTCGTGGAGATTTCCCGAAACTGACTGCGCGCATGGCGACCGGCGAGAAGCCGCTGGCCGCTCGCGACACCGAGATCGATACCCGTTCAATGAACGCACCCGACGTCTCGCCGGCAGGCAAGGCGGCCGCCATGCCCGCCATCAATTTCTTCGAACGCTATCTGACCGTCTGGGTGGCACTGTGCATCGTCGCCGGTATCGCGCTCGGGCAAGCGCTGCCCGGCCTGTTTCAGCACATCGGCCGGATGGAATATGCACACGTCAACTTGCCGGTTGGCCTGCTGATCTGGGTGATGATCGTTCCGATGCTCGTGAAGGTCGATTTCGGCGCGCTGCATGAAGTGCGTCGGCATGTGAAAGGCATCGGCGTCACGCTCGTCGTGAACTGGCTCGTCAAGCCGTTCTCGATGGCGCTGCTCGGCTGGCTGTTCATCCGGCATCTGTTCGCGTCGCTGCTGCCGGCCGACCAACTCGACAGCTACATCGCCGGGCTGATCCTGCTGGCCGCCGCGCCGTGCACGGCGATGGTATTCGTGTGGAGCCGGCTGACGGGCGGCGATCCGCTGTTCACGCTGTCGCAGGTCGCGTTGAACGACAGCATTATGGTGGTCGCGTTCGCGCCGCTGGTCGGGCTGCTGCTCGGGATGTCCGCGATCACGGTGCCGTGGGCGACGTTGATCACGTCGGTCGGGCTCTACATCGTCATCCCCGTGATCGTCTCGCAGGTCTTGCGCAAGCGGCTGCTGGCCAAAGGGCGGGCGGCATTCGACGCCGCGATGACGAAGATCGGCCCGTGGTCGATCGCCGCGCTGCTCGCGACGCTCGTGCTGCTGTTCGCGTTTCAGGGCGAAGCGATCCTCAAGGAGCCGCTGGTCATTGCGCTGCTCGCGGTGCCGATCCTGATCCAGGTGTTCTTCAACTCGGCGCTCGCTTACTGGCTCAATCGCGCGGTGGGCGAGAAGCACAACGTTGCGTGCCCGTCCGCGCTGATCGGCGCG
>NZ_BCPP01000494.1:0-5222 GCF_016586125.1 Burkholderia sp. E168m23 | reverse complement strand
ACATGGATCGCGGGCGGCGGGACCTGCCGCGTGCGATTCATGTCGTTCAAGCCCAGCCGGCCGCCGAAAACGACCGTGCGGCCGATCGCAGCCAACTGCAGAACGCATCGATTTGCGGCCGCGCGGCGGCCGCGCGCGTCGTCAACAGATGGTAGCTGTAGGGGCCTTGCACCGGCTTGCCCGGCGCAATGGCCAGCAGCCCTTGCCTGACCGCATCGGCGGCGAGGACGTCCGACGCCACGGCCACGCCCTGGCCCGCTATCGCGGCATCGAGCGTCAGATAGGTATGCGAGAAGCTCGGCCCTTGCCGCAAACGCGCCGGGCCGGCCTGCACGTCCTGCATCCGGCTCCAGCGCATCCAGTCCACCTGCTCCGGAATGCGAGCCTCGTATTCGTCGTGCAACAGCGTTGCACGCAACAGATCGTCCACGGTGCGCAACGGCTTGCATATCGACGGTTGCCCGACCGCGAGGAACGTTTCCGACATCAGTTTTTCCGCGACGAGCCCCGGATAGGGGCCCACACCCAGGCGGATCGCCACGTCCACGCGCTCGCGGCTGAAGTCGACGGCGGGCACCGAAGCCAGCAGGCGCACCTCGATGTCGGGATGCAGCCGCCGGAATTCGCCCAGGCGCGGCATCAGCCAACGCGTGACGAACGACGGCATCGCGGTGACCGTTACTTCCGGCGAATCCGCGGCCTGCCGGATGTCGAGCGACGCGCGCTCGAGCTCGTCCATCAAGCGCTCGATTTCCAGGAAGTAGCGCCGCCCGATCTCCGTCAACTGGACCGACCGGGCGCCACGCATGAACAACGGCGTGCCCAGCCACTCCTCCAGCAGCCGCACCTGATGACCCACCGCACCGGACGTGACGCACAGCTCGTCACCTGCCCGGGCGAAGCCGCCATGGCGTGCGGCCGCCTCGAATGCGCGGACGGAGAGCAGCGGTGGAAGTTGTCGCGACATGGCTAAATTGAATTGAGGCTCAGTGCGGAAACGTTTGATTTGTTGCGCAGGACGTGCGTGCTTAATCTGGAAGCCTTCTGTCACGAGGCTCAGAAATAGTGAGCCATGCCATTTCCGGAGTCAACATGGATCTCAGCATTCACGGCGAGTCGAATCCCGCGCTCGCGTCGTCGTTTCGAAAGGTGCTCGTGCCCTGGGCGGTCCAGGGCGGGCTCAATCCGCCGGTCATCACGCATGCGCACGGATGCTACTTCTACGATGCGAACGGCAAGCGCTATCTGGACCTCACCAGCGGCTATGTCGCGGTGTCGTTGGGACATGGCCATCCGAAGGTGGTCGAGGCGATCCAGGCGCAGGCCGCGCGCATGTGCTGGGTCGCGTCCAGCTACTTCAACGACGTGCGCGCCGAATACGCGGAACTCCTGAACAGCGTTTCGCCGTGGCCGGACGGGCTGCGCGTGCATTTCACCTGCGGCGGTGCCGAGGCAAACGACGACGCGGTGAAGATCGCGCGGCTGGTGACACGCCGGCCCAAGGTGCTGACCGCCTATCGGTCGTATCACGGCAGCACCCTCGGCGCGAGCGCGATGACGGGCGTGGACCGCTGGCGCGATCCGTTCCCTGCGTTGCCGGGCATGGTCAAGTTCCTTGCGCCGTATCCGTACCGCAGCCCGTTCCATACGTCGGAGCCGGCCGAGGAGACCCGCCGCGCCCTCGATCACCTGGCTTGCGTCCTGTCGCATGAAGGCGCCCAAAACGTCGCCGCGATCCTGATGGAGCCGATGACCGGCTCCAGCGGCGTCGTCGTCTACCCGCCGGGCTATCTCGCGGGCGTTCGGGACCTGTGCGACCGGCACGGCATCCTGCTGATCTTCGACGAGGTCATGACGGGCTTCGGGCGCACGGGGGCATTGTTCTGCGCCGAGCGGGTCGGCGTGTTGCCGGACCTGATTTCGTTCGCCAAGGGGGCCAGCTCTTCGTATACGCCCCTCGGCGGCGTCCTGGTGCGCGAGGGCGTGGCCCGCCACTTCGATACGGAACTCTTCGACGTGGGCCACACGCATGCGGGCCACGTACTGGCGGTCGCCGGCGGCCTCGCGGCGCTGAAGGTCTATCTGGAAGAGGGCTTGTTCGAGCGGGCGCGCGAGATCGAAGGCTGGCTGCGCGACGGTCTCGGCGAGCTGGCGGAGCGTCATCCGTCGATCGGCGACGTGCGGGGCATGGGCGCCCAGTTCGGCATCGAGCTGGTGCGCGACCGGGAAACGCGCGAGCCGCTCGTCGAGTGGCACCACCCGGCGGGATCGGCGCCGATGCGCGCGTTCTATGGCGAACTGCTGAAGCGCGGCGTTCACGCGTACGGGCGCTACAACGTGGTGATCGTGACGCCGCCGCTCGTCATCTCGCGCACGGAGCTGGACGAGGGACTGGATGCGCTCGACGCGGCGCTGACGGTGCTGGAGGCCGCGCGATGAACTATGAGGACATTCTGTATCGCGAAGCGGGCGGCGTGGCGACGATCACGATCAACCGTCCGTCGGTGTACAACGCGTTCCGCGCCAGGACGGTCGACGAACTGCTGCATGCCTTTCAGCAGGCGGGCTGGAATCGCGAGATCGGCGTGATCGTGCTGACCGGCGCCGGCGAAAAGGCCTTTTGCACCGGCGGCGACCAGACGAGCCACGGCGATGGCGGCTACGGTGGCCGCGGCGCGATCGGCTTGCCCGTGGACGAGTTGCAGAGCCTCATTCGCGACGTGCCGAAGCCGGTGATCGCGCGCGTCAACGGCTATGCGATCGGCGGCGGCAACGTGCTCGTGACGGTGTGCGACCTGGCGATCGCGAGCGAAGCGGCCCAGCTCGGGCAGGTGGGGCCCAGGGTGGGGTCGGTGGATCCCGGCTTCGGCACGGCGCTGCTCGCACGTGTCCTCGGCGAAAAACGCGCGCGGGAAGTGTGGTTCCTGTGCCGGCGCTACACGGCGCGCGAAGCGCTTGCAATGGGGTGGCTCAATGCGGTCGTGCCTGCCGATCAGCTCGACGGGGAAGTCGCGCGATGGTGCGACGAAATCCTTGCACTGAGCCCCACGGCGCTGGCGATCTCCAAGCGATCGTTCAACGCGGATTCCGAGAACATTCGCGCGATCGGTGCGCTGGGATTCGAGGCGCTGTCGCTGTACTACGACACCGACGAATCGAAGGAGGGCACGCGTGCTTTCCGCGAAAGGCGCAAGCCCGATTTCCGGCGTGGAAAGGCTGGCCATGATCCGCAACCCTGATCTGCCACCCTGCCTGCTCGGGGCGATCCGGCTGGGCGACATCGTGCGACCCAAGATAAGGACGGAGCACTTCGATGAGCACCACTGACATACTTTGGCAACCACCGTCCGATTGGCGGACCAGCACGTTGCTGGGTGAACTCTGCGCGTGCCTGGGCGCATCGTCGTTCGAAGAACTGATCGGGATTTCGCTGCGTGAGCCGCAACGCTACTGGGCCGCGGTGATGACGCACCTGCAATTCCAGTGGCGAACGCCGCCGCAGCGGCATGTCGACCTGGCGAGCGGCCCCGCATTTCCGCGATGGTTTACCGGCGGTCGACTGAACTGGGTCGATCATGTGCTTGCGCACGCGGACGGTCCACGCGCGATGCAGGCGGCAGTCATCACGGAAACGGAGGACGGACGCGTCAGCACGACCAGCTATGCCGCGCTGGCTCGGGATGTACGGCAACGGGCGTCGCGGCTGGGCGCGCTTGGCGTCGGCGCGGGCGATCGGGTCGGCGTCATGATGACGATGGGCGCGCCGGCCGCGGCCAGCCTGGTCGCGGTAGCGGCGATCGGTGCGATCGCCGTGCCGCTGTTCACCGGTTTCGGCGCGGACGCCGTCACCGCGCGACTGACGCTGGCCGACGCACGTGTGTTGCTGGCGAGCGGCGGCTACCGGCGCCGCGGGCGCACCATCGACCTGAAACCCGTGTTCGACGCCGTGCAAGAACAGATGCCGGGTTTGCGCATCGTCGTCCACGGCGACGAGCCGGCGCGTTCCGCCGCCCTCGACGACCCGGCTTCCGCGCACGCGGCGCCGCCCCGCGCGTTTCCCGCGCAGGACCCGGACCAGCCGTTCATGATCGTTTTCACGTCCGGCACGACGGGGGAGCCGAAGGGCACGGTGCACACGCATGCCGGGTTCCCGTTGAAGATCCTGCACGATTGTGCGTACCACTTCGAGTTGCGCCCCGGCGATCGCTGCCTGTGGCCGAGCGACATGGGCTGGATCGTCGGCCCGCTCACGACGGTCGGCGCGCTCGTCCGCGGCGCGACCCTGGTGTGCTACGACGGCGCGCCCGACCATCCGGGCGCCGGACGTCTGGCCGAAATCATCGACCGCCACCATGTCACGCATTTCGGCGCATCGCCCACGCTGATCCGCAGCCTGGCGGCGTCGCTGGATGCCGTCGACGGCGCGGTGCTGGAGAGCCTGCGTGTGCTGATGGTGGCCGGCGAGGTGATCGACCCGGATCACTTCGCGTGGTTCTTCCATGCATTCGGCCGGGCGCGGTTGCCGGTGATCAACTACAGCGGCGGCACGGAGGCGTCGGGCGCGCTGTTGGGCAATGTTCCCGTGCGCCCGATCCGTGCCTGCGCTTTCAACGCCGTATCGCCGGGCGTCGACGCGTTTGCCGCCGACGAGAAAGGGCAGCGCGTGCGTGGCGTTCCCGGTGAACTGGTGATCGCCGCGCCTTTCGTCGGGATGACGTCGGGATTCTGGAACGCGGCCGACCGCTACGAGGAAACGTACTGGCGCCAGCGGCCGGGCCTGTGGACGCATGGCGACCTGTTGCTCGAAGACGATGACGGACAATTCTTCATCCTCGGCCGCGCGGACGACACGCTGAAGATTGCCGGCAAGCGGCTGGGGCCGGCCGAGGTCGAGTCGGTCGTGCTCGGGTCGCCGCTCGTGCGCGACGTGGCGGCCGTCTCGCTGCCCGATCCGGTGAAAGGGGAGCGGCTGGTGGTTTGCGTCAGTACCCACGGCGAACCGCCGAGCGTGCTGGTGAAGTCGCTGGCCGATCGGATCGAGGCGGCGCTGGGAAAACCGTTCCGTCCCGGCGTCGTGCATGTCGTGCCCGATCTGCCGCGCACGCGCAACGGGAAGGTCATGCGCCGCGTGGTGCGAAACGTGTTGCGGGGCTTGCCGCCGGGCGACGTGAGCGCCCTCGAGAATCCGGCGGCGCTTGCAGCGTTGCAGGCGCTGGCCGATC
>NZ_BCPP01000493.1:0-5228 GCF_016586125.1 Burkholderia sp. E168m23 | reverse complement strand
CTGCTGCAGCTGATGCAGCAGGCGATTCTGACGGGGGAATTGGGGCCAGGAACAAAGCTCCCGAGTTCGCGCACGCTCGCGGGCGACCTGTCGATCGCGCGCAATACCGTGCTGCACGTGTACGACCAGCTGACCGCCGAAGGCTACGTGCTGACGACCACTGGCAGCGGCACCTACGTGGCCGACACGCGACCGGACGCCGCCGCGATCCGCGTACCGGGCGCCCCGCCGCCGCCGGCGGCGGCCGACGAACCGCCGCTGCCCGACGCGCAGGGCAGCCTGTCGATGCGCGGCCGGCAACTGGTCGAGCATGCGGGCGTCTCGCGGCGCCAGTGGGGGGCGTTCATGCCAGGCGTGCCGGACGTGTCGGAATTCCCGAGCCGCACGTGGAGCCGCCTGCAGGCACGGCTGTGGAAGGAGGCCAATCCGGAGCTGCTGACCTATGCGCCGGGCGGCGGCTACCGGCCGCTGCGGCGCGCACTCGCCGATTACCTGCGCGTCGCGCGCTCGGTCAAATGCTCGCCTGACCAGGTGATCATCACGACCGGTATCCATCAGTCGATCGATCTCGCGGTGCGGCTGCTGTCCGACATCGGCGATCGCGCGTGGGTCGAGGAGCCGTGCTACTGGGGCGTGCGCAGCGTGCTGCAGGCAGCCGGCCTCACGCTGGCGCCGGTGCCGGTCGACCAGGAAGGGCTCGATCCGCGCGCGAGCGACATGCAGCATCCGCCGCGGCTCGTGCTCGTCACGCCGTCGCACCAGTACCCGCTCGGGATGGTGATGAGCCTCGCGCGGCGCCGCATGCTGCTCGAATATGCGCGCCAGCACCGCTGCTGGATCATCGAGGACGACTACGACAGCGAATTCCGCTACGGCAGCCGCCCGCTCGCGTCGCTGCAGGGGCTCGACGACGGCGGCCGCGTGATCTACGTCGGCAGTCTCGGCAAGATGCTGTTCCCCGGGTTGCGGATGGGCTACATGGTCGTGCCCGAGCATCTGGTCGACACGTTCCGCACCGGGCTGTCGGAGCTGTATCGGGAAGGCCAGCTGATGCAGCAGGCCGTGCTCGCCGAATTCATCATGGACGGCCACCTCACTTCGCACGTCAGACGAATGCGCACGCTGTACGGCGAGCGCCGGCAACTGATGATCGACGCGATCCGCGCGCGCTTCGGCGACGCGCTGCCGGTGATGGGCGACGAGGCCGGCCTGCATCTGGTGCTCGGCCTGCCTGACGCGTGCGACGATCGCGCAGTCACACAGAGCGCATTCGACGCGGGCGTGATCGTGCGCCCGCTCACCAGCTACTACAGCAACCTCGACACCGCGCGGCAGGGCCTGCTGCTCGGCTATGCCTGCGTCGCGCACGAAGGCATCCGGCCCGCGTTCGACACGCTCGCCAACACCATCGAGCAACATCTGCCGCGAAACATCACGCGCGCGGCGTGAAGCGCGCCGCACACGGCGGCGCCCGCTTCGTCAATGCGCGCTGCCCGCGCCGCGATCGAGCGATGCCGCGCGCACGGCTTCGCCGGGCTTCGTGAATACACGCTGCCGCAATGCGGCAATCTGTGCATCGCGATCCTGCGGCGACAGGCCGGCCGATTCGATCTGCGCACGCTGCGCCGCATAATCCGCGTAACGGCTCTGCCACGACGCATCGTCCTGCTGCATCTGCGCGACGCGCGCGGCGGCCTCGGGGCCGAGCGTCTGCGTCAGTTGCGCGCGCATCGCATCGGGCGTCGCGCCGCTCTTCTGCAATTGCGCGATCTGGTCGATCGCGGCGCGCTGCCGGTCCACCCGCTGCTGCGCCGCGCGCTCGTCGGCCGGCATCTGCTGCTGGAGCGCCGCGAGCCGCTCGGCCTTCTGCGCATCCGTCAGTGAGCGATCCTGAGTGATCTTCAATCGTGCGAGGTCATAGCGCTGCCGCCACTGCTCCGCACCGAAGAACGGCTGACTCCAGTCGCCGAGCGTGCGGTACGCGATCGACGCGCGCTGATCGAGCGCGAGCTGCAACGCGCCGAGGTCGGACTTGTCGACCGCACCCGCATCGCGCAATGTCGCGAGCGCATCGAGATACGCGCGATACCGGTGCCACACGTCGAGCGCCTCCACCTGCGCGACCGTGCCGTCGAGCTGCGCGGCGATCTCGCGCACGACCAACGCATCGAGCGCGGCCGCGCTCAGGTCGCTCCGCGCGGTCAGGCAATAGTCGAAGAAATCGCGTACCGCACGCGACTTCGCCAGATGGCCGCCTGCATCGAGCGGCAAGCGCGGCGCGCTGGAGCCGGCCAGCGACGGCGGCAGGCCCGCGCTCGCCGGCACGGCGGCCTGCGGTGCGGCGGCCGCCACGCCGCCCACCGCGGCCGCATCCGGCGCGTCACCCGCGGCGCCCGTGCCGCGATGCGGTCCGGCGCCGCTCCACATCGCGACGCCGGCGATCGCCGCCAGCCCCACGACACCATAGATCGCAGCGCGCCGCGCCAGCGGCGCGCGTCCCTCACGTGCCGCCATCGATCACACGCCCGCGAGTTTCAACCGGTTCGCATGCGTGCGGATCACCGCGACCGGATCTTCCGCATAGGCGCCGCGCACACCGAGCAACTGGTTGATCTCGTCGATATGGTTCCACTTGTAGCTCGTGCTCAGCACCTTGCCGTACAGCGCGCTGCACTTCGACACGAGCCCGTCGTTCTGGCCCGAGGCGCGATTGATCATCACCGTGCCCGTGCCGAGCAGCGCGAGTGTCGACAGGTCGAGCACGTTCGCCGGATCGACGAGCGGAATCGTGCTCGTGTCCGTCGCGCCCGTCACGCCGAGCACGGAAAACGTCGGCTGGATCGCCGTGCCGGCCCATGAATACAGCAGATGCGTGTTGCCGCCGACGGTTTCCGTCGGCGCGCCGGTCTGGCAGCTTCCGGGGGCGCCGAGGCCCGCGCTCGGATAGTTCTGGTTGTAGGTGGCGGCCTGCCCGGTCGTCAACGTCTTCAGTGCGGCGAGGGCGTCCTGGTTCGTGTTGTGGCTGCTGCTCGTCAGGATACCGAACACATTGACGAAAGCGGCGATCACCGTCGACGACAATCCGGTCGGATCGTATGCGAGCACGCCCTGCACGAAGTCGGCAAACTCGGAGCCGCGATGCGGCGTGCCGATCGTCGTCACCGACGCGACGAGATCGGGCGCGACGGCCGCGACATAGCGCGACGTCAGCCCGCCCTGGCTGTGACCGACGAGATTGACCTTGGTCGCACCGGTCGCGGCGAGCACCGTCTTCACGTAGGCCAGCAGCTGTTCGCCGCGCCCGTTCGGGCCGTCGTCGCTCTGGAAGCCCGACAGATTCGCGACGTAGACGGTCGCGCCATGCTGCTGCAGGTTTTCCTGGATGCCGTACCAGTACTCGAGTACGCCCGCGTACTTGTCGGTGCCGGTCAGCCCGTGCACGAGAATGATCGGATAGCGCGTCGCCGCATAGTTGTCGGCGGGCGCGGTTGCCGCCATCGCCGTGTGCGTCGTCGCGAGCGTCATCAGCGCGGTCGTCCCCGCGAACGGCGCGACGCTCATCGCGCATGCCACTGCCCCTGCCATTACCCTGGAACGCATCGATCTGGCCATGCATGTCTCCTGATTATTGTGCAGCCGGCGCGAATGACACCGGATCGACACGCACGCCGCATCGTGCACACGGTGGGTGTCGAAGCGGGAGTGAAGCACGACTCTCGAACGTTTGCGCCCCGACTAGACACGGTTCTCTAATCGGTTGACGCGCGCCGCCCGTTCGGGCGGTGCGGCGTTCAGGCGTGCGCATGCTGCGATGCACACGCGCGCTGCGGGCTACAGCTTCGCGCTCACGCGCACCCACGCGGTACGCCCCGGCTCCATCACCGGCGCGTTCGCCGGATAGCCGAAACCCGCGTTGCCGGCGAGGTTCAGATGCTCGGTGTAGGCCTTGTTCAGTACGTTGTCGACGCCGACCGAGATTTGCACGGTCTTGCTGACGTTGTATTGCGTATGCAGCGACAGCACGCCGAATCCGGCGCTCGGGCCGAAGTCCTTGCCGACCACGTTGCCCTCGTTCAGCGCGTAGCGATGCTGCGGCGCAACGATGCGCCACAGGCCGCCCGCCGACCACGCGCCGCGCGTGTATTCGAGGCCGATGCGCGCCTCGAGCGGCGGCATCTGCGGCAGCGGATCGCCGCTCGCCACGTTGCGCCCCCACGCATACGCGAGCGACGTCTCGACGCGCAGCGGCGCGACCGGCCGCCACGACACGCCGGCTTCGCCGCCCATGATCTGCGCGTTGACGTTGGTTGCCTGCGTGATCGGGCCCATCATGCCGGCCGCATAGTTGAACAGGATGAAGTCCTGGACGTAGCCCGCGTACGCCGACACCCATGCATCGAACCGGTCGCTCTTGTATTGCGCGCCGATATCGAGCTGCGTGGTCTTCTCCGGCTGCACCGCCGAGAACGCGTTGATCGAACCGGCCGGCCCGCGCGTCGCGGAGAACAGTTCCCAGTAGTCCGGATAACGCTCCGCGTGGCCGATCCCCGCGTACCACGTGACGGGTAGCGACGCGAGATCGCGCTCGTAGCGCACGAAGCCGCTCGGCAGCACCTTCGTCCGATCGTCGTCGAAAGTCGGGTTCGGCTTGCTCATCATCATGCCGCTCTTCATCGCGCGCTTGTCGCGTGCGCTCGCATAGTCGACGCGCGCGCCGCCGATCACACGCGAGACGTCGCTCGCATACCACGTCAGCTCGCTGAACACGCCCGCGCTCCACATGGTCGCCTGGGCATCCCACGGCTGGTCGCGGTAGTTCTGCTGCCCCATCGACGCACGCGAATCGAGCCGGTTCGATTGCGCATCGACGCCCGTGACGAGCTTGAAATCGTCGCCGAAGCGGAACGTCGCGGCGGCACGCGCGCCGACCGTGCGGCGCCGCACGTCCGCGGCCATGCGCATCGGCATGCTGCTCGTCGGGTCGGGCTGCCGCAACGTGTAGTTGTCCATCACGTGATCGGCTTCGTTGTAGTACACGCGCGCCTCGATCCGGTCGAGCACGTCGCCGAGATGCCGCTTGTCGAACGACAGGCCGAACGTCTCGCGGCGGAAATGCGCGCCATCCATCCCGCGGCCCGCGTAGCGCGCATAGCCGTCGCCGGTGCCGGCGGTCAGCTCGAGTCGCGTATGGTCGTCGGGCGTCCAGCCGAGCGCTGCATCGGCGTTCC
>NZ_BCPP01000492.1:0-5236 GCF_016586125.1 Burkholderia sp. E168m23 | reverse complement strand
ATGCCGGCCGCGCGCCGGCCCGCGTACGTCGCGTCGACCGACATCACGCAGCCGGTGACGGCGGCCGGCGCGTTCTACGATCCGGCGATCGACGATCCGCTGAGCCCGCTCGCGAAGGGCTTCGGCAACACGATGCCGTACGGCTTTCTCGAAACGTTCCGCGACGACATCCGCAACGGCAAGCTGCCGGAAGTGTCGTGGATCATCCCGCCGTCCGCGTACAGCGAACACCCGGGGCCGTCGAGCCCCGCGCAGGGCGGCTGGTACGTGCAGGCCGTGCTCGACGCGCTGACGGCGAACCCGGAGGTCTGGAGCAAGACCGTGCTGCTGGTGAACTACGACGAGAACGACGGCTTCTTCGACCACATGCCGTCGCCGGCCGTGCCGTCGCGCAACGCCGACGGCACGCTCGCGGGCGGCCATACGCTGTCGGCCGCCGACGTCGCGGCCGAGTACCACGACTTCGCGCCGGCCACGTCGAGCCAGCCGGCCGTCGATGGCCGTCCGTACGGCCCGGGCCCGCGCGTGCCGATGTGGATCGTGTCGCCGTGGAGCCGCGGCGGCTGGGTCAACTCGCAGGTGTTCGACCATACGTCGACGCTGCGCTTCCTGGAGAAGCGCTTCGGCGTCGCGGAGCCGCAGATCAGCGCGTACCGCCGCGCGGTGTGCGGCGACCTGACGAGTGCGTTCAATTTCCGCACGCCGAACAACGAGCCGCTGCCGACGCTCGCGGGCCGCACGACGAAAAGCCAGGTCGACGCGCTGAGCGCCGCGCAGCAAACCGCGCCGAAGATCGTGCCGCCCGCCACGCCCGCGCCGCCCGCACAGGCGACCGGCGTACGTCCGTCGCGCGCGCTGCCGTACGAACTGCACGCGAGCGCGCGCACCGATGCCGGCACCGGCACCGTCACGCTGAAGTTCGCGAACACCGGCCGCGCCGCCGCCGTGTTTCACGTCTACGACAAGCTGCACCTCGACCGGCTGCCGCGGCGCTACGTCGTCGAGCCCGGCAAGCGGCTGCACGGCGACTGGGCCGCGCGTGCCGACGATGGCGGTAAATATGACCTGTGGGTGCTCGGCCCGAACGGCTTTCACCGCCGCTTCACCGGCGACCTGAGCCGCTTGGCCGGGGCGCGCGCGCCGCATCCGGAAGTGCGCGTCGGCTATGCGGGCGCGAGCGGCAACCTCCACCTGCGGCTGCGCAACGACGGCGGCGGCACGGTGCGCTTCACGGTGAAGTCGAACCAGGCCTACGGGCCGCTGTCCGGGCGGGGCGGGAACGACGACCACGGTCATGGCCACGGCAACGAAAACGGCAACGGCCATGGCACCGGCACCGCATGGACCGTCACGGTGCGCGCCGGCGACCAGTCCGAACTGCACTGGAAGCTCGACTCGACCGGCCATTGGTACGACTTCATCGTCACCGCCGACAGCGACGCGAGCTTCTCGCGCCGCGTGGCCGGCCGCGTGGAAACCGGCCGCCACTCGGTCAGCGACCCGGCGATGGGGCTCGCCGACCGCTTCTGACGCCACTCGGCGACGCGCGGTGCAGCGCGTGTCGCCGCCCGCGCCGGCGTGGCCGCGAACGCCATTCGGGTACCGGTTTCGGCCGGCGCCCGAACCGGCGGAAACGCCCGCCCGGCGCCGCTCAAACATCAGAAGGATCGGTGGTATAGCCCTCTTTTCGTCCCCACGAAAATGCTCCGTGTCGCGGCCCGTTCGCGTTAAACTGCGTCAAGCTGTATTCAACAAAGACATCTTTGCCGCCACGGCATCCACGACACGAGGATAGGTTCGATGCGCACTACCGGCTCATCCGGGGCAATGACCCTGCTCACCGAACACGACGCGGCCGACGGCCGCGAACTGCGCTCGCTCCGGCTCGAGGCAACGGGCGACGGCAAGAGCGTGCTGCTGATCGAGATCGACGAACGCAAGCCCGGCATCCACCGCGAGGTCCGCTACGAGATCACGCCGGCCGAACTGATCGCGGCGATCCGCTCGCACGGCGCCGAGCTGCCCGGCGAAAACCACGGCGCCGCATCGCTCGCCCGTACGCCTTCCTGATTCCGAACGGTGAGCCGCGTGCAACGCGCCGGCTCACCCACATCCCCCTGCCGCCGTCAGGCGCTTTGCGTCATTCCCGCCGCTGCCTTGAAAAAGGCCGATAATCGGCGCATCTGCATTTCCCGCCCACGCGTTTCCTTTTCGGCCAGCCGTCATGCTCCGTGACCTCGTCGCCCAGTACGGGCCGCTTCTCGTATTCGCCAACGTGCTCGCCGCGGCGGTCGGCCTGCCGGTGCCCGCGATGCCGACGCTCGTGCTGTTCGGCGCGATGTCCGCGATGCACCCGGCGATGATCGGCTCGCAGCTCGTGACGGTCGTGGCGCTGTCGGTGCTCGGCGCGCTGATCGGCGACACGGTCTGGTACGTCGCCGGGCGGCGTTACGGCGGCACGACGCTGAAAACGATCTGCCGGCTGTCGCTGTCGCGCGATACCTGCGTGAAAAAGACCGAGCGCTTCTTCGGCCGCTATGGCGTGCGCGTGCTCGCGGTCGCGCGTTTCATCCCGGGGTTGTCGCTGGTATCGGTGCCGATGGCCGGTGCGCTCGGCACGCGCTATCGCACGTTCGCCGGCTACGACGCGCTCGGCGCCGCGCTGTGGACGATCGTCGGGCTGGGAGCCGGCCTCGTGTTCTACCGGCAGATCGACTGGCTGTTCGCCGGCGCGAGCCGCCTCGGCCGCGCGGTGCTGCTGGTCATCGTCGCGCTGCTCGCCGTCTATGCGGCCGTGCGCTGGATGCGTCGCCGCGCGCTGATCCGCCAGCTCGCGAACGCGCGGATCGGCGTCGATGAACTCGACGTGCTGCTGCGCGACGCCGCCGCCCCGGTCGTGCTCGACGTCCGCTCGCCCGAGCACCGCAAGCTCGACCCGTTCACGATTCCCGGTGCGCAGTTCGCCGACGAGCGCCAGATCGGCGACATCGTCGCACGCTATCCGCTCACGCAAAAGTTCGTCGTGTATTGCTCGTGCCCGAACGAGGTGACGGCCGCGCTGATGGCGAAGCGCCTGCTCGATGCAGGCTTCACCGATGCGCTCGCGCTGCGCGGCGGGCTCGACGCATGGCGCGATACCGGCCGCCAGCTCACGTCGCTCGTGGAAGAGATGCCCGCCGCGAACGATCCCGTGGCGGGCTGGCACAAGCCGGCCTGATCGCACCGATCGCAGGCCGGCCGTGCGAGACAGGGGGCCTTGCGCCCCCTTCCATCAGAACGCGTGCAGCGGCAGGTTCACGACCAGACGGTACTCGGTGTTCGTCGCGTCCGAGTAGTGGGCCGAGCCGGCGTGCCACATCGCGATGAACGTGACCTTCGTGTTCTTCAGCTTGCCGCTCTGGAACGTGTACGACGGGATGAAGCCGAACTCGTGGTGACGGCCCTGCACCGGCGCGCCATTGCTCCAGTAGATGCTCGACTTGCTCGGATCGTTCGCCGCGCCCGCGCTGCCGTCCGCGCCCCAGCCCGTCACGCCCCACACCATCGCCTTGAAGCCCGGCAGGCCGGCGTCCTTGCCGTAGAACGTGTAACGCAGTTGCAGCGATTTTTCGTGCGGCGCGTTGTAGTCGACGTCCATCGAGTTGGCCAGGAAGATGCCGTTCGTTTCGTTCAGGTAGTCGAAGAACTGGTCGCCGAGCACCTGCTGGAAGCCGAGCAGCAGTTCATGCGGGCCATGCTGCGCGGCCAGCGACAGGCTGTACGCGTTGTTGTTGATCTTGCCTTGCAGCGCATCGCCCGTGTCGTGCGTCGAGTAGACGTTGCCGAAGCCGGTCCACTTGATCGTCTGCGGGCTGCCGATGCTGTGCTTCACCGACGCGTAGTACTGGTGCCACACGTCGTCGGCCTGATTCGCGTACAGCGCGACTTCGCCGTTCGGCGAGTAGTCCCACGTGCCGCCGACGTAGGTCAGGCGATTGATGCGCGTGCCGCCGTATTGCGTCGTCAGGTTGGTGAGCGTCGTATGGCCGCGCGCGTCGGTCTTCGTGAAGCTGCCGGCCTCGAGCATCACGTTCTTGAATTCATTGCTGACGAGCGTCGCGCCGAGGAACGTCGGCGGCAGCGCACGGTTGTCGTGCTGCTCCATGAACGGGTTGTCGACGGCCTGCAGACCGTACTTGACCACCGTGTTCGAGATGCGCGCCTTGACGTCGTAGATGCCCGGGTAGGCCCACGCGAGCTGGTTGCCGCCGCCGCCGCCCTTCGCGATGTGCACCATGCTGCCGGCGCCCTGGCCGCCGTCGAGCTTCAGCGCCGCATACAACGACGCATCGAAGCCGATCCCGATCAGGCCGGTCGTGTAGCCCGACTCGAAGTTCGCCATCGCGCCCTGGACCCACGCATGACGATGCGGGCCGCCCTTGTTGTCAAGCACGTCCGCATAGTTGCGGAACAGGAAGTCGAGATGGCTGTCGGCGATGAAGCCGTTCGACTTCGACTGCGCCGACGGCTCGTCGGGCGGCGTGACGGCCTGGCTCGCCTCGGCGTTGACAATGGCGTTCGGGGTCGTTGCCTGCGCAACGGATGCGCCCGACCCGGCGGCCGGCGCGGCCTGCGCGACCGTCAGCGGCGCGGAGGCCGCGTCGTCGGCGTGCGCGACGCCCGTCAGCGACACGCCGGCGAGCGCCGGCAGTCCCCAGGCAAGCAGCATCTTCGATGCCGTCCCGATCGTCTTCTGCTTTTTCATCGTAATAATTCTCGTCTTGTGTTGATATCGTCCACGCCGGTCGCGATCCGCTCCCAGCCCCCCGGCGAGCCCGGCTAAGGACGCGCCTGTACCCGCGGCGCGAAGATCGTTCGCGCCGCACTACCCCTGTTGACCTGCCTTGGTTTTGTTTGCTGCGTTACTTCACGTCACGCCGCGCCCGCGCGGATGCACGCGACGCGCGCCGCCGACCCCTGCCGCACTTCCGGCAGCGGCACGTCCTGCGCGCACGCGTCGATCGCGACCGGGCAGCGCGTGCGGAACGCGCAGCCGGACGGCGGGTTGAGCGGCGAGGGCATCTCGCCCGCCAGCAGCATCGGACGGCGAGCACGCTCGCGCGCCGGCTCCGGCGTCGGCGCCGCATCGAGCAGCGCCTTCGTGTACGGGTGTTGCGGCACGCCGTACACGTCATGCCGCGTGCCGAACTCCATCACGCGGCCGAGATACATCACGAGCACGCGCTGGCTGATGGCC
>NZ_BCPP01000491.1:0-5251 GCF_016586125.1 Burkholderia sp. E168m23 | reverse complement strand
GTAATAACTTCGTATAGCATACATTATACGAAGTTATACGACCGTGCATCCGCGAGTCGATCGAGCGCGCGGTCGCTTACATGTTGAGCGCGCACCTGAACGACGATCCGCGGCGCGTGCGCGAAGTGTCGGCCGCGATCGTGCGCGAGTTGTTCGAGGCCGAATTCGCGGGGCTCAAGCTGCGCACGCACAGCCTCGCATCGATGAAAACGATGATCGACGGGATGGCATGCGAAGGCGACGACCAGTTGCGCGCGGCACTCGCACGCGGCGGCCCGCTGATGCTCGCCGGGCTGCACTTCGGCAACCTGATGCTGTTCGTCACGAAGCTGCGCTTCATGATTCCCGACGACCGCAAGCTGATGGTGATCCTGCACCGCGACGCGCCGGGCGCGTTCTTCGACGATGCGCTGCGGCTCGTCGCCGAGTACGGCGCCGGCGAAGTCGAATTCATCGACATCGAGGAGCGCGTGCATCTGCGGCGGCTGATCACGAGCCTGCGGCGCGAGGCGCCCGTGTTTCTGCTGTTCTCCGACTTGCACGGCAAGTTCGGCAAGACCAATCGCTGTCGGCTCGGCGGGCGCTGGGTGCGGATGGCCGGCGGCGGCGTGAAGCTCGCGGTCGAGCAGGGCATTCCGCTGCTCGTCGCGTATGCGACCGGCGTGCCGTTCCGCGATCGATGCGCGGTGCATTTCACCGAGCTCGCGGCCAGCCCGCTTGCACCGATGCTCGGTACCGACGACGACGCGTCGCCCGTGCGCGCGACGCACCAGCGCATCGTCGACCGTCTCGAGCAGGCGCTCGTGCGCCAGCCCGAGCAGTGGCATTTCTGGGAACACTTCACGCCTTACCTGATGCCGACGCCGCTGCTCGATGCGGCCGCGCGGCGTCGCTCCTGACGAGCCCGCCCCATGCCGACCTGGAATTCCGCCCTCCGAGAACAGAAGCCGTCGCGCAAGCTCGCGCGCGGCACGACCTTCGGCACCGTGATTCACGGCGTCGTGGACGTGCCGGTGTCGATGCGGTTCTTCTGCTACCTGTCGCTGGCGATGTTCGCGATGTTCGTGACCGCGCTCGTCGAGCTGAGCTACGCGAACACCGAGAGCGTGTCGGGGATGCTGACGCCGCGCTCGGGGCTGATCGGCGTCGGTGCGCCGCCGGGCTGGGCGGTGCGCGACGTCTACGTCGGCAAGGATCAGCACGTGAAGGCCGGCCAGCGCCTGCTCGCGGTGACGCGCGACACGAGCTTCGTCAGCCAGGCGAACAACGTGCAGGGGATGCGCGCGGCGCTCGACCGGCAGCGCGTCGAGGTGACGCAGCAGATCGATGCGGCGCGGCTCGAATACCGGTCGTCGGTGCAGCAGATCAATCAGCAGATCGCCGCGCAGGGCGAGAGCCGCGGGCTGATCGACCGGCAGATCCAGGACCAGAAGCGCATCGTCGACGAGTATGGCGAACGGCGCGCGCGCGTGAAGCAGTTGCTCGACGAACAGGTCGTGACGCTCGAACAGTACAACCAGGTCAACACGCAATACCTGCAGGCCGGCCAGGCGTACCAGGACCTGCTGCTGCGCCGCGCCGAACTCGCGAAGAACGCGATGAAGCTGCGCGGCGATCTCGACACGATGCAGAGCAAGTACGACGGCGCGAACGCGGAACTGAAGATCAAGCAGGAGGAGCTGAACGCGAAGGAATACAACATCGACGAGAACGTGAACCAGGTGCTGTACGCGCCGGCCGACGGGCAGATCGTGCGGCTCGACGTCGTGCAGGGCGGCGTGATCGATCCGCCCGGCACGCGTGTCGTCGAGATCCTGCCCGCGAAGGCGGACGGACTGATCGCCGAGGTCTACATTCCGTCGTCGAAGGCCGGCTTCGTGAAGAAGGGGCAGGAGGTGAAGGTTGCGTACGCAAGCTATCCGGTGGAGAAATTCGGCACCTATCGCGGCAAGGTGCTGTCGATCTCGCCCGTCGCGTTCTCGGCGAAGGAACTGAACCTGCCCGGCGATGCGGCCGTGCCGCAGACCTACTTCAAGACCTGGGTCGAACTCGCCGACCGCACGCCGTCGTTCGATGGTCGGCCGTTGTCGCTGCGGGCCGGGATGATGCTGAAGGCGGACATCGTGCTGGAGCGTCGCAGCCTGCTCGAATGGCTGTTCGAGCCGTTGTACCGGATTCGCCAGCGCCTGTTCGGCGTGCCGGCCTGAGCCGATGGGCAATCGCGACACCCGCCGCCCCCGCGCGCGGCCGGGCACCGTGCGTCCGCTGTCGCGCTGGCTCGGCGCGACGCTGTTCGCATGCGCGGCCGCCGCGCACGCCGCGCCGCAGCCCGACGGCGACGCCCCACCGCGCTGGCAGGCCGGCGCCGACGGGATCGGCTTCTGGCCGGGCGGCGATGCGGCTGGCTTCGATGCGAGCGCATGGATGACCGATGCGGGGCCGGCGCGCGGCGCACGCAACGAAGCTTCGGGCGACGAGCGGCAACCCGATACCATTCCGCTGACCGCCCGCAAGATCACGCTCGGGCAGCGAACCGGCGCGGCAGCGCGCGCCTGCGAGGCCGCCGGCGACGCGGGCGCGGACGGCATCGGCTTCGACGACGGCCGTACCGGCGGCGGCTGCGATCCGGCCGCCACGCACGATGCACCGGCCGGCGACGCAGCGGCGCGCGGCGTCGTCCATGCCGACCGGATGCCGTACGAACTGCATCCGGTCGATCCATCGCGGCTGCCCGATCTGCCGGCCGCGCAGGCGCCGCCCTTGCTCGAGCAACTGATGGGCGACGACCGCAACATGGTCGGCCTCGGCTGGCACTTCGTCGGGACGACCGGACGCTCGACGCCCGTGACGACGCGCACCGACGCGCTCGGCCTGAACAGTTTCCAGAACGCGGGTTCGAGCCTGTCACTCAGCAATACGAACACGCTGGCGTTCACGTTCACGCATTTCGTCTCGGAGCACTGGGCCGCCGAACTGGGCGCCGGCATTCCGCCGGTGCTGACGTTGCGCGGGCACGGCAGCATCGCGCTGCCGCTCGACCGCATCTTTGCCGGCGTCCACGGGCGCTTTCCGCTGATCGATCTCGGCAACACGCAAAGCAATCCGCTCGCGACCACGCGGGCCTGGCTCGGCTCGGTCGTGTTCAAGTACTACCTCGGCGAGCGCGACGACCGTTTCCGTCCGTTCGCGGGCATCGGCGTCAGCTACACGCGTTTCACGAACACGAACCTGAACCCCGTGTTCCAGCGCAAGCTCGCATCGCTCGGCGGGCTGCTCGCGGCCGGCGCGGACATCGGCAGCCTGCAGTCGCTGCTGCTCGATCCGGCGCTGTTCCAGCGGATCTGGGATGCCGGCGGCGACCTGCTGCTGTCGGGGCGGACCAATGTGTCGGCGAAGGTGAAGAGCGTCTGGGAGCCGGTGTTCACCGTTGGCGCGAGCTACCAGATCACGCGCCGGTTCTGGCTCACCGGGATGGTGACCTACATCCCGCTGCGCACCCGGATCACGCTCGACATCAACCAGCCGAACCGCCTGCTGGCGTCGAATACGTTCGATATTTCGGCGAACCCGGTGCTGGCCACCGTCCTGCTGAACTTCCGCTTCTGACGGCGTAGCCGGCCATTTTCATGAATTTGACGCGCGACGCTGGGATAATGATCGAGTTTGGCTGCGTCAATGATGGAAGGAGGCCCCATGGGCGACAACGATACCCGCACCGAGACCGACAACCGCACCGAGACGCGCTCGATGGAGGAGCGCCAGCGCCGTTTCGAGGAAGATCTCGTCGACGCCTACGACGAAGAGCTCGAGATGGAACTCGACGACCGCCGCTTCGACAATGGTGAGGACGTGCTGTTCTCGCCCGAGCGTCGCGAGGCGCGTAAGGCGTATTTCCGCGAGTTGTTCCGCTTGCAGGGCGAACTCGTGAAGCTGCAGGACTGGGTCGTGAACACCGGGCACCGGCTCGTCGTCCTGTTCGAGGGGCGCGATGCGGCCGGCAAGGGCGGTGCGATCAAGCGCATCACGCAGCGCCTGAACCCGCGCGTGTGCCGGGTGGCCGCGCTGCCGGCGCCGAACAACCGCGAGCGCACGCAATGGTATTTCCAGCGCTATGTCGCGCATCTGCCGGCAGGCGGCGAGATCGTGCTGTTCGACCGCAGCTGGTACAACCGTGCGGGGGTCGAGCGCGTGATGAATTTCTGTACCGACGACGAGTACGAGGAATTTTTCCGATCGGTGCCCGAGTTCGAGAAGATGCTCGTGCGCAGCGGCATCCAGATCGTCAAGTACTGGTTCTCGATCACCGACCACGAGCAGGAACTGCGCTTCCAGAGCCGGATCGAGGACCCGCTGAAGCAGTGGAAGCTGAGCCCGATGGACCTCGAAAGCCGCCGCCGCTGGGAGGCTTATACGGCCGCGAAGGAAGAGATGCTGCAGCGCACGCATATTCCGGAGGCGCCGTGGTGGGTCGTGCAGGCCGTCGACAAGAAGCGCGCGCGGCTGAACTGCATTCACCATCTGCTCGGCCAGGTGCCGTATCACGAGGTGCCGCGCCCGACGATCGACCTGCCGCAGCGCGAGCATCACGAGGATTACATTCGCCGGCCGGTGCCCGACAACATGATCGTGCCGGACGTGTATTGAGCGGTTCGGGGCGGCTGGACCGGCCAGGGGAGGCGCGCCGTGCAACGCGGCGCGCGGTCTTCTATCGAGCGAATCCAATCACAGGTCGGGGAAGCCGGAGCGTCCTTGCGTCAGGTCGAACAGTTCGGCCCTTGCCGCGGCTTCGGCGGCTTCGGGCAGCTTGATCACGAGCTTTACCGTCATCCCGTACGCGCTGTCCACTAGCGCGTAACCCGCCTGTTCGATCCAGCGGCGCACGCGTGCCTCTTCCGGGTAGCCGATCTCGATCGCGAGCCGCGTGTGCCGAATGCGCTCGACGCGCTCGGCATCGAGCAGCGCCGACGCGATCGCATCCGTGTACGCGCGCACCAGCCCGCCCGCGCCGAGTTTCACGCCGCCGTAGTAACGCACGACCGCGCCGAGCACGCCGTCGAGGTCGTGATGACGCAGCACTTCGAGGATCGGCCGGCCCGCCGTGCCCGACGGCTCGCCGTCGTCCGACATACCCGACTGGCCGCCCGCCAGCAGCGCCCAGCACACGTGGGTGGCCGCCGGATGCTCGTCGCGCAGGCGCTGCAGCACCTGCATCGCGGCATCGCGGTCCTCGACGGGAACCGCGTACGCGATG
>NZ_BCPP01000490.1:0-5255 GCF_016586125.1 Burkholderia sp. E168m23 | reverse complement strand
ACCTTCCGCATAGAGTTGTGCACCGCCGATCAGGAATGCCTCGGGCACCCCGTCGCGCGCGGCGAGCGCCAGCGCATCGGCGAGCGACGTGACCGTGTCGCAGCCTTCGAAACGGCGCGTGGCGTCGCGCGTGACGACGATGTTGCGGCGGCCCGGCAGCGGCCGGCCGATCGACTCGTGGGTCTTGCGGCCCATCACGATCGGCGCGCCCATCGTCGTGCGCTTGAAGAACGCGAGATCCTCGGGAAGTTTCCAGGGCAACTGGTTGTCGCGGCCGATGATGCCGTTGCGGGCACGCGCGACGATCAGGGTCAACGTCGTCATGAAGGTCGGGGAAGAGGGGAAACGGAATGGGGCCGATTTTACCGGAACGGTGGCGCGCACCGGATTTCCCGCATCCACATGGGCGTCGGCGCTTCTTGTGCGATGCGCCGTGCGTCGCGACGCGTGATGCCTCGCGTCGCGACGACCGTCCGAATAAAAAGAGTGCCCGCCGGGGGACGGAGCACAAAAACGTTTTATGCCGCGAAATCGGCGATACCGGTTCCGCTCGATGGCATCCCGTTCGACCGGATCGTCAGTTCAATATGTCATCCTGATTGAATTGAGGCGGCGAATATTCAGGGATGCGTATTGCCTCGCGCGTTGCCTTCCAGAGCATGCCGGATGTCGCCCGATTGCGGCGCCGGTAGCGGCATCGGCAACAGGGGCGGCGGCGGGAGTTCGTCCCACAGCGTCACGGAGGCCTGGGCGGCCGGCAACGGTTGCGGCGCCGACACGGCCACGATACCGAACCCGTTGGCTTGCACGACGCGCGGCGTGCTTCCGGCGAGCAGCACGGTGCGATCCGGCTGCATGCCTTCATCCGCGCATGCCGGTGCAGGCGGGCCGGCGGCCGAGAGCGCGAGCGTCATCGGCACGAAAGAAAGTAAAAGATGTTTTCGCATGGCGACTGTCTCCGGTCGTTTCCGTATTCAGCGAAATACATGCCACCGTACCGGGACCATTGCCGTCATTGCGATTCGCGCTCGAGTGTTGCGAATGGTGGCCGAAAACGCCTGAAAATGTTTCAGGCCTGAAACGATGGGGCTCGGGAATACTGCTGATTCAATCGACACGCTTCAAGGATGAAAATCGGCGCGTGTGTTGATGACGGAGTCCTTCTGCGCATGCGCTATGTGCAGATGATTGACCTGCGTCGACCTCTCGAGCGATTGGGCCGCATCGCCGTCGGTACTGAAACGGGTTTGTCGTATTCGGTGCCTATAACCAAGTTGTCTTGTCAAAAATTATTGGACGCGAGATAAGCGCCATCATGCGAGGCCTTGTCGTTGCCGCGCATCGGCATGGCGAATCGAGCCACCTCTGGCTGACCCGATTCGATCCTTTTGCACGTGACCTACGTGTGCGGCAATCGTTAGACGGTTGATGAACGGGGTGAGGATATGGGAGCCGATCAGCGGCACGTGATCTACTATTCGCGCGAACCGAACGACGCGTTGCGCGGCCATTTCGACGAATGCGGCTGGCGCGTCGATCTCGCCGAGACCGTGCGCGATGTGCGGCGCGTCGTGCAGCACGGCGTGGCAACCGCCGGCCTGCTCGATTTCTCGCCGGGCTTCAAGCCGTCGGACCTGCGCGAACTCGAATCCTGCCTGAGCATCCAGCACATCGGCTGGATCGCGGCGACGCGGCGCGGCCAGTTGCAGGACGCGACGCTGCGCCATCTCATTCGCGACTATTGCTTCGACTACGTGACGATGCCGTACGAAACGGCGCGGATCGTCGAGACCGTCGGTCATGCGCACGGCATGGTCGCCCTGACCGATCCCGTTGCGCCGCCCGTCGGCGCCGGGCGCAGCGAAGGCGAGATGGTCGGCACCTGCGATGCGATGCTCGGGCTGTTCCGGACGATCCGCCGTGTCGCGGCGACCGACGCGCCGGTGTTCATCTCCGGCGAGTCGGGCACGGGCAAGGAGTTGACGGCGGTCGCGATTCACGAGCGTTCGTCGCGCGCGCAGGCGCCGTTCATCGCGATCAATTGCGGGGCGATACCGTCGACGCTGCTGCAGGCCGAACTGTTCGGCTATGAACGCGGCGCGTTCACCGGCGCGAACCAGCGCAAGATCGGCCGCGTCGAGGCCGCCAACGGCGGCACGCTGTTTCTCGACGAGATCGGCGATTTGCCGCTCGAAAGCCAGGCGAGCCTGTTGCGCTTCCTGCAGGAAGGCAAGATCGAGCGGCTCGGCGCGCACGTGTCGGTGCCGGTCGACGTACGCGTGATTTGCGCGACGCACGTGGACATGGAAGCGGCGCTGCGCGAAGGGCGCTTCCGCGAGGATCTGTTTCACCGGCTGTGCGTGCTGAAGATCGAGGAGCCGCCGTTGCGCGCGCGCGGCAAGGACATCGAGGTGCTCGCGCGTCACATGCTCGAGCGCTTCAAGGGCGATGCGCATCGCCGCCTGCGCGGTTTTTCGCCTGACGCGGTCGCGTCGCTGTACGGCTATTCGTGGCCGGGCAACGTGCGCGAGCTGATCAACCGCGTGCGCCGCGCGATCGTGATGTCGGAAGGCCGGATGATCACCGCGGCCGATCTCGAACTGAACGACTATGCAATGCTCGCGCCGGTATCGCTGCTGGAGGCTCGCGAGGCGGCCGAGCGGCAGGCGATCGAGCAGGCGCTGCTGCGCCATCGCGGCCGTTTTGCCGATGCCGCGCGTGAGCTCGGCGTGTCGCGCGTCACGCTCTACCGGCTGATGTGCGCGCACGGCATGCGCGACCGCGGCGACACGCTGGGAGGGTTTTCGGCGCCGTTGCCGGAGCTTCCGCGTCACGCTTGCTAAAATTGGCGGGTACGGCCGCCCCTCGCGGCCGAAGGAACCCGCATGAAACAGTATCTCGATCTCGTTCGTACCATTCTCGATACCGGCACCTGGCAGGAGAACCGCACGGGAATCCGCACCATCAGCATGCCGGGCGCGATGCTGCGCTTCGACCTGCAGCAAGGCTTCCCGGCCGTGACGACCAAGAAGCTCGCGTTCAAGTCCGCGATCGGCGAGCTGGTCGGCTTCCTGCGCGCGTCGCGCAGCGCGGCCGATTTCCGCGCGCTCGGCTGCAAGGTGTGGGATGCGAACGCGAACGAGAACGCGCAGTGGCTCGCGAACCCGTATCGCCAGGGCGTCGACGATCTGGGCGACGTATATGGCGTGCAATGGCGCCAGTGGCCGGGCTACAAGGTGCTCGATGCGAACGCCGACGCGCAGATCGCCGATGCGACGCGCCGCGGCTTCCGGATCGTCACGCGTTTCGACGAAGACGGCGCGCCGAAGGTGCTGCTGTACAAGGCGATCGACCAGCTGCGCCAGTGCCTGGACACGATCATGGAGAACCCGTCCGATCGCCGCATCCTGTTTCACGCGTGGAATCCGGCCGTGCTCGACCAGATCGCGCTGCCCGCGTGCCATCTGCTGTACCAGTTCCTGCCGAACGCGACGAAGCGCGAGATCTCGCTGTGCCTGTACATCCGCAGCAATGACGTCGGCCTCGGCACGCCGTTCAACCTGACGGAAGGGGCCGCGCTGCTGTCGCTCGTCGGTCGGCTGACGGGCTATACGCCGCGCTGGTTCACGTATTTCATCGGCGACGCGCACATCTACGAGAACCAGCTCGACATGCTGCAGCAGCAGCTCACGCGCGAGCCGTACGAAAGCCCGCGGCTCGAGATTGCCGAGCGCGTGCCCGAGTACGCGAAGACGGGCGTCTATGCGCCGGAATGGCTGGAGCAGGTCGAGCCGTCCGATTTCTCGCTCGTCGGCTATCGGCACCATGAGCCGTTGACTGCGCCGATGGCGGTCTGATCGCACGGCCGGGGCCGCGCGGCTGCATCGCTTCGCATCCTGTAAAAAGGCTCGACCGGTATTCGCCGGTCGAGCCTTTTTGTTTCAGGTTTGCTGCACTTACTGGCGATGCCGTTCCTCGTGGCCGCCCTGCGGCGGCGGATTGCCCGGATGCGGCGCTTCGACGTGCGGCGCCGGCTGCGGCCGTGGTTCCATCCGGGGGGCCGGCATCGACGGGCGCGGCTCCATGCGGGGGGCGGGCTGCGGCTGCGGTCGCGGCTCCATACGCGGCGCCTGCGGCTGCGGCCGCGGCACGTCATGGACGGCTGGTGCCGGTGGACGGTACTCGTTCACGCGCGGCGGCGCGACTTCGCGATGCGGCGCGGGTTGAGCGAAGTCCGGACGCGGTTGCGGCGCGGGGGCGGCCCGTTCCGGTTGCGGCTGCGCATGGCGCGCCGGCGTCGGGAAATCGGGGCGCGGACGCGGTTGCGGAATCTGCGCGGTATGGTCGGACTGCGGTTGCGGCAGCGTGCGCGGCGCTTCGTTGCGGCCGCCGGGCGGTACGCCCTGCGGTGCCGGCACGCCGTCGGGATGCGGCACCGCGGCGCTGCGCACGGGCGGCAGCGCATTCTGTCCTGCCGCGTGCAGCGCGGTGGGGGGAGCCGCGCGCTGACGCTCCATCGGCGTGTGAGGCTGCATCCACGCGGGCGACGGCGTGTTGGCTGCGTGCGCGTTACCGGTCCCCCGCGGGGCGTTGTTCGCTTCGGGCGGATGCGGAACGCCGTTGCCGGCCGCGAATGCCTGATGCGGCATCGGGTTGCCGGGCGCCCGCGGCGGGCCGCCGTTGTCGAAACGCGGTGCGTTGGGCGTTTCGCCGTTCGCCGGCCGCGCGACATTCGGCATGCCCGGCATCGGTGCGCCCGGCCGTCCGGCCTGCACGCCGGCCGGCTGGCCCTCGCGCGGCGCGCGGGCCGGCTGGACGACGGGGCCGTGCGGATTCACGAGCTGCACGTTGTGCATCGCCCAGGCGCCGCCGCCCGGCTTGCCCGGCACGCGGACCGGGCGAGCCGTATAGTCGGCCGGCACGTTCGTCTTCACGACGGGCGCGCCGGCACCCGGCACGCGCCCGCCTTGCTGCGCGAGGTGGGCGGCGGCCTGATCGCGATACGCAGGCGGCACGGCCGGATTGCGCGTCGCGACGTACGGGTGTTGCGCGAGCGCCGCCGGCGGACGGTAGCTGGCATTGCGCAGCCCGCCGGTGAAGCTCTGGCGCACCGGCGCGATGCCGGGTGTGCCCGGGGTGACGTGCGCGTTGCGCCATTGCTGCGGATCGACGTGCTGCGAGAAGTGCGCGACCGGCTGGCCGTGCACGAACGCGGCGGCCGGCACGGCCGTGATCGCGTGCGGCGCGCGGAAGTT
>NZ_BCPP01000489.1:0-5258 GCF_016586125.1 Burkholderia sp. E168m23 | reverse complement strand
TTCGAGTCGCACGGCTTCAAGAGCGTCGACCTGACGCACGACGAGCTGTCGAAGGAACACATCCGCTACATGGTCGGCGGCCGCTCGCCGCTCGCGCTCGACGAGCGCCTGTTCCGCTTCGAATTCCCGGAACGGCCGGGCGCGCTGATGAAGTTCCTGTCGTCGATGGCGCCGGACTGGAACATCAGCCTGTTCCACTACCGCAACCAGGGCGCGGACTACAGCTCGATCCTCGTCGGGCTGCAGGTGCCGCAGGCCGATCGCGCCGAATTCGAACGCTTCCTCGCGGCACTCGGCTACCCGTATGTCGAAGAGAGCGCCAACCCGGCTTACCGCCTCTTCCTGTCGTAAAGGCTTCGTGCAATGAATCCCGAACATTCCCCGCTCGGCAAGGCCACCGTCTACGCGGCGCAGTACGACGCGTCGCTGCTGTTCCCGATCCCGCGCGCCGGCGCACGCGAGCAGCTCGGCATCACGTCGGCGCTGCCGTTCTTCGGCACCGACATCTGGAACGCGTACGAGCTGTCGTGGCTCAATGCGCGCGGCAAGCCGCAGGTCGCGATCGCGACGTTCTACGTGCCGGCCGAATCGCCGAACATCGTCGAATCGAAGTCGTTCAAGCTGTATCTCGGCTCGTTCGCGCAGTCGAAGTTCGACTCGGTCGATGCGGTGCGCGACGTGCTGAAGCGCGACGTGTCGGCCGCGTGCGGCGCGAGCGTGTCGGTCCAGCTGGTGTCGCCGCACGATTTCGCCAAGCTGGAGATGGACGAGCTCGACGGGCTGTCGCTCGACCGGCTCGACCTCGACACCGACGTGTACGAACCCGATCCGTCGCTGCTGTCGGCGGCCGACGGCGAGAACGAAGCGCCGGTCGAGGAGACGCTCGTGTCCGACCTGCTGCGCTCGAACTGCCCGGTCACGGGCCAGCCCGACTGGGGCAGTGTGCAGATCCACTACGTCGGGCCGCAGATCGACCACGCGGGCCTGCTGCGCTACATCATCTCGTTCCGCAATCACACGGGCTTTCACGAGCAGTGCGTCGAGCGAATCTTCCTCGACATCCTGCATGCGTGCAAACCGGTGAAGCTCGCGGTGTACGCGCGCTACACGCGCCGCGGCGGGCTCGACATCAACCCGTTCCGCACGAATTACAACCAGCCGATGCCGGACAACGCGCGGACCGCGCGGCAGTGAAACTCGCCGGCGACCGTTCGCCCGCCCCTTCCGGGCGGCGGACGGCCCGGTTCATCCTTGCACCGGGCGCTCCGGGAGAATTTCCACCAGGCGCAGCAGGTAGCCGTCGGGGTCTTGCACCAGCATCTCGATCTGGCCGTGTTCGATGTCGTCCTGCCGATACCAGGAGGTTCGGGGGGCGGCGAACAGCGCCACGCCTGCGGCGACGATCCGGTCATGAATCGGGCCGATCGCATCGACCTCGATCTGCAGGTTGATTCCCCGCCCGAACGGCGGCTCCATCGCGCCCGTCAGCCAGCTTTCCGGGCTCTGCTGCTCGAGCATCAGTTGAACCCCTCCGAGCTCGAGGTACGCGAATCCGTCTTCCGGACGCTCGAAGCGAATCCGGAAACCCAGCACGTCCCGATAGAAGCGCACGCTTCCGGCAAGGTCCGAGCAGATCAGCTCCGGCACCAGTGCAGCCCATTCCATACATGTCCTTTCAGTCGTTCGGACAGCACGTTACACCAACGGGCTGAATGCGTTGCAACGGTTGCAGCCGCGTGACGGCCTCGAGTCCGTCGGACCGCACCCGGAAAATGACAAAACGGGCCCGGTGCAGTTCACACCGGGCCCGTTGCGCGTATCGACTCGCCGCGGCGCGTTACTTCACCGGCGGCTTGTACGCGATGCAATCGACCTCGACCTTGCAGTCGATGACCATGCTCGACTGCACGCACGCGCGTGCCGGCGGATGCTCGCCGAAGTACGACACGAACACCTTGTTGAACGACGCGAAATCGCGCGCGTCATCGAGCCACACGCCGCAGCGCACGACGTGCTCGAGTCCGTAGCCGGCTTCCTTCAGGATCGCGATCACGTTCTCGATCGTCTGCTTCGACTGCGTGACGATCCCGCCTTCGACGACCTCGCCGTTTACCATCGGCGTCTGGCCCGACACGTACAGCCAGCCGTCGGCCTCGACCGCCCGTGCAAACGGCATCACCTGGCCGCCCGTGCCCTTCGCTTCGCCTACGCCATATCGCTTCATCGTTTCACTCCTCACATTTCGGTTACGGATGCGCGCGCCGGCTTGGGCACGCGCGGAAGATCGGAACACCTGCCGCGTTCAGAACGCCGCATCGGCACTCGCCGGCACGCGCTCGCCGCGCGCGACGAAACCGCCGGCGCGCTCGCCGGTCGGCTGGCCGTTTTCGTATGTCAGCACGCCGTTCACCCACACCGCGTCGATCCCGTGCGCGGGCTGTTGCGGCTTCTCGAACGTCGCGGCGTCGATCACGCTCGCCGGATCGAACAGCACGAGATCCGCGTGGTAACCGACATGCACTTCGCCTCGCTTCGGGATGCCATAGCGACGCGCGGACAGCGACGTCATCTTGCGGATCGCCTCCTCGAGCGGCAACAGGTTGGTGTCGCGCACGTAATGGCCGAGCACGCGCGGGAACGCGCCCCACAGCCGCGGGTGCGGCAGCGGATCGTTCGGCAGGCCGTCGGAGCCGACCATCGTCGCCGGATGCGACAGGATCCGGCGCACGTCGTCCTCGGACATGTTGTGGTACACGGCGCCCGCGGGGCGAATGCGCTGCGCGGCTTCCTGCTCGCTCACGCCCCAGTCGGCCGCGATCGCCTTCAACAGCTTGCCCGCGACTTCCGGGTGCGGCTCCGACCACGTGATCGTGATGTCGATGTCGCCCGTCACCTGCTTCAGGTCGAGCGTCGACGAACTGCGGCTGTACGGATAGCAGTCGCAGCCGACCGGCTGGTAACGTCGCGCGCCGTCGAGCGACGCGAGCACCTCGGTGCTGCGCCCCCAGTTCGACGGGCCCGCGCACTTCAGGTGCGAGATCACGACCGGCACCTGCGCGTGGCGGCCGACGCGGTAAGCCTCGTCCATCGCGTCGAGGATCGCGTCGAACTCGGTACGCATGTGCGTGGTGTACAGCGCACCGGATTGGGCGAGCGGCTCGGCGAGCGCCATCACTTCCTCGGGCGGCGCCGCGAACGCGGAGCCGTACGCAAGGCCCGACGACAAGCCGAGCGCGCCGTTCGCGAGCGCCTCCTCGAGCTGCGCGCGCATGCCGGCGATCTCGCCGTCGGTCGCCGCGCGGTCGAGGCGGTCCATCTGGTTGTTGCGCAGCGCCGTATGGCCGACGAGCGCCGCGACGTTCACGGCCGGGCGCGCGTCGTTGACGGCCGCGACGTAAGCGGCGAAGCTCGGGTACTGGAACGCGCCGCGCTCGCCGAGCAGGTTCATCGGATCGGGCGGGTCGCCGGCGAGCGTCACCGGCGATGCGCTGATTCCGCAGTTGCCGACGATCACGGTCGTCACGCCCTGCGAGATCTTCGGGATCATCTCCGGCGCACGGATCACGTGCGTGTCGTCGTGCGTGTGCACGTCGACGAAGCCCGGCGCGAGCGCCCGGCCGTTCGCGTCGACGACGTGCTCCGCGAGCCAGTTCGACAGATTGCCGATCGCCGCGATCAGGCCGTTGCGGATCGCGACGTCGCGCGTGACGGGCGGCGCGCCAGTGCCGTCGTACAACTGCGCGCCGACGATCAGCGTATCGGCCGCTTCGGGATGCGAATGCATGGTCAGTCTCCTACCGGTTGACGGTCTCCGCCGCCGCGGTGCGCATCGAGCGCGTGTTTGATGCGGCGCAGCGATTCACGGCCCGCATCGCCGAGCCGCAGCGCGACGCCGGTGACGAGCACGTCGATCGCCATCATCATCGCGTAGCGCGAGGTCGACGGCTTGTAAATGAAATCGGTTTCGAACGCGACGACCGGGATCAGGTGGTCGGCAAGCTTCGCGAGCGGCGACGCCGGCGCGGTGATCGCGATCAGCTTCGCGCCGTAGCGCTTCGCGAGCCGGCAGCTCTCGAGCAGCTCGGGCACGCGCCCGCTCACCGACAACGCGACGACGACGGTGTCGCCCGACAGCGTCGCGGCCACCATCCGTTGCAGCAGGCTGTCCTGGTAGCTCGCGACCGGCCGGCCGAAACGCACGAGCCGGAAGCGCAGCTCGTCGGCCAGCGCGGTCGAACCGCCGCCCTGCCCGTACACGTACGTCATCTTCGCGCCGGCGAGCAGGTCGGCCGCCGCGTCGAACGACGTGTTGCGCAGCAACTGGTGGTTGTGCGCGAGCGCCACGCGAATCTCGTCGTAGACCATCGATGCGGGGCTCGCGTCGTCGGCCGGCGCGTCGTCGGACGGCACCAGGAAACGCTGACCGACGGCCGCCGCCTGCGCGACGAGCACCTTCAGTTCGCGCACGTCGCGGCAGCCGACGGCCTTCGCGAAACGCGTGACCGTCGCGACGCTGACCTCCGCGTCGCGCGCGAGCGCGCCGATGCTCGCATGCGCGGCGCGCGCCAGATCGGCGAGGATGAACGCGGCAACCTTGCGCTCGGCTTCGCGCAGCTCGGGCGCGCATTCGGCGATCCGCGCGACGATGTCGAGGACCGGCGGGGCGGCCTGAGCCGGATGCGGCTCGGCGGCAGGCGGAGCGGACGGGGAAGCGGACGTATTCATCGGCGGAAAAGGGTGTGAAGCGGGATGTTATTAAATAACATCACCGCGCCGATGCTACTTTCTGTACCATCTGCATGTCAACTTCAGTGCAATGCATAGTGATGATGGAGCGGGATGACATGAAAGTTACAAACTATCAGGAAGCGACGATCGATCCGTTCGGCAAGGGCCTGGGCAATCTGCCGAGCGCGAGCGTGCCGCTCGGCGACGCGAGCCGGCTCGAATGGAATCTGCTCGCGGAAGACGTCAGCCTGCCGGCCGCCGTGCTTTACGAGGATCGCGTCGAGCACAACCTGAACTGGATGCAGGCGTTCGTGCAGAAATACGGTGTCAAGTTCGCGCCGCACGGCAAGACGACGATGGCGCCGCAACTGTTCCGCCGCCAGCTCGACGCCGGCGCGTGGGGCATCACGCTCGCGACCGCACACCAGACGCAGGCCGCGTATCACGGCGGCGTGCGCCGCGTGCTGCTCGCGAACCAGCTGGTCGGCCGCCAGAACATGACGATCATCGCGGGGCTGCTGTCCGATCCC
>NZ_BCPP01000488.1:0-5263 GCF_016586125.1 Burkholderia sp. E168m23 | reverse complement strand
GACCGATCGCGATTCGCCCGACGCCATCGCCGCCGATGTGCGCCGGATCATCGACACTGCCTCCACGACCTGAATTCCGCCATGAACAAGAAAACGACCCTCAAGACGTTCGCCCTCGTCGCCGCGCTGTGCGCCGGCGCCCACGCGTATGCCGCCGGCGCGATCAGCGCGCAGAACGCGTGGGTGCGCTGGCTGCCGAACAAGCTGCCCGCGGGCGGCTACGTGACGCTCGTGAACACCGGCGACAAGCCGATCGATCTCGTCGACGTCGACAGCCCCGATTACGGGATGGCCATGCTGCACCAGACGGTCTCGAACGGCTCGACGCAGAAGATGGAGATGGTCGACAAGCTGACGATCCCCGCGCGCGGCAAGGTCGACATCGCGCCGGGCGGCTATCACTTCATGCTCGAGGAACCGAAGCACACGATCAAGCCGGGCGACACCGTGCACCTGCGCCTGAAATTCTCCGACGGCGAGACGGTCGATGCGCCATTCGCCGTGAAATCGCCGGCCCAGGCGAAGTGATGCGCGCGCGATGAATCTCCTGTACTGGCTCGATCCGTGGGAGCCGTCGCCGACCGTGGTCGTCGCGGTGCTGACGGCCGCCGTGCTGTTCGCACGCGGCGTGAAGAAGGCGAAGGTGTCGCCGCTGCGGCAGTTCTCGTTCTGGTTCGGGCTGACGGCGCTCTACATCGCGCTGCATACGCGGCTCGACTATTTCTTCGAGCACGAATTCTTCATGCACCGCGCGCAGCACCTCGTGCTGCATCACCTCGGGCCGTTCTTCATCGCACTGTCCTATCCGGGCGCGGCGATCCGCGCGGGCATTCCGTTCAGCTGGCGGCAGCGCTTCGTGCGCCCCGCGCTCGCGTGGGCGCCGGTGCGCGCGACCCTCGACGTGGTATTTCATCCGGTCGTCGCGGTCGTGCTGTTCGTCGGGCTGATCTATTTCTGGCTGCTGTCGCCGATCCACTTCATCGCGATGCTCGACTGGCGTCTCTATCGCGTGATGAACTGGAGCATGGTGATCGACGGGCTGCTGTTCTGGTGGCTCGTCGTCGATCCGCGTCCCGCGCCGCCCGCGCGGCTGTCGCCGGGCCGCCGGATTCTGATCGTCGTCGCGGCGATCCCGCCGCAGATCGCGCTCGGCGCGCTGATCTTCTTCACGCCGCACGAGCTGTATCCGATCTACTCGATCTGCGGCCGCGCGTTCACGTGGCTGAGCCCGCTGCGCGACCAGCAGATCGGCGGCCTGCTGCTGTGGATTCCCGGCTCGATGATGAGCGTGATCGGCGCGCTGATCGCGCTGCGGCACTGGCTGCGGTTGTCCGCCCGCGGGCGCCTGATCGGCGAGCGGGCCGCGCAGCGCACGGACGAGCCGCCCGTCGCACGCGCCGCGCACTGATTGCCGCGCGGCGCGGCGCGCATCACGCGCGCGCGCTGCTCATCCATACGTGCGGGATGCCATCCTCGTCGTGCACGTCCGAACTCGGCGTGAAGCCGAATGCCCCGTAGAAACGCTGCAAGTGAGCCTGCGCATGCAGGCTCACCGGCGTATCCGGCCATTGCGCGCGGATATGCTCGAGCGCGCGCGACAGCAGCCCGTTGCCGAGGCCCGCGCCGCGAAACGCGGCAGTCGTCAGCACGCGGCCGATGCGCACGTCGGTATGCTGCGCGTCGGGCAGCAGCACGCGCAGATAGCCGGCCAGGCGGCCGGCCGGATCGAAGGCCGCGAGGTGCCACGCGGCCTGGTCCGCATCGTCGATGTCGCGATACACGCAGTTCTGCTCGACGACGAACACGGCGCTGCGCGCTTCGAGGATCGAATAGATTTCGCGCGCCGTCAGCGCGTCGAAGGATTTCCAGCGCCAGTCGAGATCGGCGGTGCTCGGGGATGCGGCGGGTGCGGATGCGTTCATGTGCGGTCCTGATTCAGGCGCGCCGGCCGGCGCGCGGCAACCGTCGATTATGCCTCGAAGCGCCCGACCCGCGCGACCGCCCGCCACGCGCGAAAAAAAGGCCCCGCATCGCGCGGGGCCTGCTCGTCACACCGTCACACCGTCATGCCGTCATGCCGGCATCTGGCCGAAGCGGCCGCTGTTGAAGTCCTCGATCGCGGTACGGATTTCCTCTTGCGAGTTCATCACGAACGGGCCGTAACCAACGACGGGCTCGTCGATCGGCTCGCCGCTCAGGATCAGCAGCTTCGCGTCGCCGTTCGCTTCGATCTCGACGTCGCTGCCGTCGCGGCCGAGTTGCACGAACTGCGCTTCGCGCGCCACCGTCTCGCCGTTCACCAGCACGGTGCCGCTCAGCACGACCACCGCGAGCGTCCGCCCTTCGGCGACCGGGAACCGCGCATGGCCGCCGGCCGCGAGCCGCACGTCCCACACGTCGATCGGCGTGTGCGTGCGGGCCGGGCCGCGCCGCCCGTCGAGCTCACCGGCGATGATCCGCGCCCGCCCTGCACCGTCCGGCAGCTCGACCACCGGGATATCGGCGTTCAGCAGCGTCTGGTAGCCGGGTGCGCCCATCTTGTCCGCGGCGGGCAGGTTCACCCACAGCTGCACCATCTCGAGCGGGCCGCCCCGCTTCGTGAACGCCTCCGAGTGGAATTCCTCGTGCAGGATCCCGCTCGCGGCCGTCATCCACTGCACGTCGCCCGGGCCGATCGTGCCGCCCGCGCCGGTCGAGTCGCGGTGCGCGACTTCGCCGTCATAGACGATCGTCACCGTTTCGAACCCGCGGTGCGGATGCTGGCCCACCCCGCGCGGCGCGGTCGCCGGTTCGAACGTCGCGGGGCCGGCGTAATCGAGCAGCAGGAACGGGCTCAGGTGCGTGCCATGAGACTGGTAGCTGAACATCGAACGCACCGGAAAACCGTCGCCGACCCAATGGCCGCGTGGCGCACTGTACACACCCTGGATCTTCTTCATTTGCCTTCTCCGAATTGCGGCGAAACCCGTGTTTCGCATCCATGACTGACAATATAGAGATGGAACGATCGATCCGGTAGACTGCCGAAATCGCACTCAGCGTTCCATTTCATGAACGATAAAGCGCGGGATCTGAACGATCTCTACTACTTCGTGCAGGTCGTCGAACACGGCGGCTTCGCGCCGGCCGGGCGCGCGCTGGACATGCCGAAATCGAAGCTGAGCCGCCGCGTCGCGCTGCTCGAAGCGCGGCTCGGGATGCGGCTGATCCAGCGTTCGACGCGCCGCTTCACGGTCACCGACGTCGGCCAGACCTATTACGCGCATTGCCGCGCGATGCTCGTCGAGGCCGATGCCGCCGACGAGGCGATCGCGCTGCTGCACGAGGAGCCGCGCGGCATCGTGCGCGTCAGTTGCCCGATCGTGCTGCTCGATTCGCTGGTCGGCACGATGATCGCCGCGTTCATGGCCGCGTGCCCGCGCGTCGAGATCCACCTGGAAGCGACCAACCGGCGTGTCGACGTGGTGGGCGAAGGGATCGACGTCGCGATCCGCGTGCGCCCGCCGCCGCTCGAGGACAGCGATCTCGCGCTGCGTGTGCTCGCCGAACGCGGCCAGTGCCTCGTCGCGAGCCCAGCGCTGCTGCGCGAGCAAGGTGTACCGGCCGTTCCCGCGGACCTGACGCGCCTGCCGAGCCTCGATCACGGCGTGCCGCAGTCCACGCACGTGTGGCGGCTGCGCGGGCCCGACGGCGCGCATGCGGAAATCCATCACCAGCCGCGCTACGTGACGGGCGGCATGCTCGCGCTGCGCGCGGCGGCCGTTGCAGGCGTCGGCGTCGTGCAGTTGCCGACGATGATGGTGCGCGACGAGGTTTCGCGCGGTGAACTGGTCACGGTGCTGCCCGACTGGGCGCCGCGTCGCGAAATCGTGCACGCGGTGTTCGCGTCGCGCCGCGGGCTGCTGCCGGCGGTGCGGGCGCTACTCGACTTTCTGGCCGAGCGGTTCGCCGAACTCGAACCCGACTGAGCGGGGCCGCATCACGCACGACCACGCGCTGCAGACCACGCACGGGTGCCGTAGACTGCGGTACGCGCAGTGCGCCTTCAGTGCGCCTTTTTGACAACCCCTATCGCTTTCCCGCCATGTTCACGCTGTCCAACGACCCTACCGCCTCCAAGGCCGATCAATACGCGACGCTCGTCGAGCAGGCACGTGCGCTCGTCGAATCCGAACGCGACCTGACTGCGAACGCGGCGAATTTCTCCGCGCTCGTCTATCACTCGCTCGATCGCCTGAACTGGGCCGGCTTCTACTTCTTCGACGGCACCGAGCTCGTGGTCGGGCCGTTCCAGGGCAAACCCGCGTGCGTGCGGATCGCGCTCGGCAAGGGCGTGTGCGGCACGGCCGCGCAGACCCGCGAGACGCAGGTCGTGCGCGACGTGCACGACTTCCCCGGCCATATCGCGTGCGATGCGGCGTCGGAATCGGAAATCGTCGTGCCGCTGCTGGCCGACGACAGTACGCTGATCGGCGTGTGGGACGTCGACAGCCCGGTCGCCGCGCGCTTCGACGACGAGGATCGCAAAGGGATGGAGGCGCTGTGCCGCGTGTTCGTCGAGCACGCGTGGCAGAAGGCGCGCGGTTAAGCACCGCTGCGCCGTGTCGTTCGCGGCGCCGGCCGCCGCAAACGACACGGGCCCCGCGAAGGGGCCCGTTTCATTGCAACGCCGCACCGCCGCGTGCGGCGCACGGCCGGCGTCAGGCCGCGTGCGTGCCCGACAGCGCCGCGAACGCCTGCGGCTTCGCGTCCTCGGTCAGCACCTCGAAGCCGGTTTCCGTCACCACGACCATGTGCTCCCATTGCGCGGACAGCGAATGGTCCGCCGTGACGACCGTCCAGCCGTCGGCCAGCACGCGCGTGTCGCGCTTGCCCGCGTTCAACATCGGCTCGATCGTGAAGATCATCCCCGGCCGCAACGGCAGGCCGGTGCCCGGGCGACCGTAATGCAGCACCTGCGGTTCGTCGTGATAGACGTCGCCGATGCCGTGCCCGCAATACTCGCGCACCACGCTGAACCCTTCGCGATGCGCGACCTGCTGGATCGCATAGCCGACGTCGCCGAGCGTCGCGCCGGGACGCACCGCGCGGATGCCGGCGTGCATCGCCTCGTAGGTCGCCGCGACGAGCCGCCGCGCGAGTTCGCTCGGTTCGCCGACGAAATACATCCGGCTCGTATCGCCGAACCAGCCGTCCTTGATCACCGCGATGTCGAGGTTCACGATGTCGCCGTCGCGCAGCGGCCGCGACGTCGGAATGCCAT
>NZ_BCPP01000487.1:0-5266 GCF_016586125.1 Burkholderia sp. E168m23 | reverse complement strand
GCGCCGGCCGCGCAGATCACGCGCCGCGTGCGGATCGTGCCGCGTTCGGTCGCGACGCCGACGACCGCGCCGCCCGCCGTCTCGATCGCGGTCACGCCGCAGCCTTCGAAGAAACGCGCGCCGGCCTCGGTCGCGCGCGCCGCGAACGCGGCGGCCACGCGGCGCGGCTCGGCCTGGCCGTCGGTCGCCGTGTACAAGCCGCCGAGGGTACGCGCGTGCGTCGACAGGCCGTTCACGCGTTCGTCGATCTGTGCGCGCGTCAGCGTGCGCGTGTCGAGCCCGTGCTCGCGCGCCACGGTGAGCCACGCCTGGAACGAGGCCCAGTCGTCTTCGTTGTCCGCCAGGTAGAGGCAGCCGCCCTGCCGCCATTCGAGATCGAAACCGAGCGCCTGCTCCAGGCCTTCCCAGATCCGCATGCCGGCCATCATCAGCGGCACTTCGGCGGATTCACGCCCTTGCTGTCGCACGAAGCCCCACGCGCGCGTCGATTGCTGGCCGGCGATGCGCGATTTGTCGAGCACGACGGCTTTCAAGCCGCGCAAGCCGAGGTAGTACGCGGCCGCGCAGCCCATGATGCCGGCGCCGACGATCACGACGTCGGCTTCGGGTGGAAATGCCGTATCGGCGTGGCTCAATGCGTCGTGCAGCGGATAGGTGGTGGTCATTGTTTTCTGTCGGATGTCAGGGCACGGCAGGCGAAGCTTAGCGCGTCGATGCCGCGATCGCCGAAGCGGCCGCGGCTGGCAAGCAACTGTTCGCGCAGGATCAGCGCGAGCGGCTGCTGTCCGTCGAGCGGGAAAACGGCGAGCCGTTCCTGTATCTGCCGGCGTAGCGCGCACGCGCAATCGATGCGCGTCGCGCTCGACCACGCCACGTCGAATGCCCGATCACCGCGCAACCATTCAGTCAGGACTTCACGGCCTGCGCGGGGCGGCCGCTGCACAAGCGCTCAGTGCGAATAGCGCGTTTGCGTGCCTGCCGTACGATCGAACGGCTGCAGCCTCGCGAGCTGCTCGATCGACATCGTGACGACTTCGAGAACATGCCGCGCGATTTCGTCGTCGGCCATGCCGGCGTTGACGTACTGCTCGATGCTCATCGTGCGGGGCGGGTAGCTGCCGGTTTCGTCATCGACGATGTCGATCCTGGCTGTCCGCCTCTCGGGCGACAGCACGATCTGGACGGTCTTGCCGTGAACGACGGTCTGCATGCACAAGGTGGACATTCGCGGTCTCCAATTGCGTTGCCTTCGGACGATCGATACCCCACAACGGGAGTCGTCAATCTACAAATTTCCCGACGCATTCGCAATATTCAGGCAGCAATGCCGGCCGTTCGGCGCACTACACCGCCGCTCGACCCGAGGCCCGCATGGCACGGGCCTCGGCACACGCCGCGCTACGCATAGCGGCTCAACCACTCTTCGGAGAATTGTCTGGCGTACGCGACCGCTTCGGCTTCGGTGTCGAATTCACCCAGCTTGCGGAACGCAGCCTCGCGGCTGAAACCCACCTTCGTGACCTCGACCTGCGCGGCGTATTTGCCGGTCTCCGTCACGCGCGGCTCGCAGTTCATTTCGTATCCGCGCATCAAGAATTTCTTCTGCATCGGTTCAAACGCTTTTTTGAGACGGCGAAATCGTAGCACGCGGCTTTGCTGGCGTCGAAAATGTAACTTCGTTGGTTTCACTAGAGGAAACCGTCCAGCGATCGTCCTACAAAAATGGCATGGCTACGTCGGTCCGGGCCAGTACGCGCCCTGCGCTGGTGCATCGCACGGCGATTACCTGCCGTCTCGTGCGCAATCGCATCCCGGTCCGTCGTCAATCCCATCCCGGTCCGTCGGAATGCGGACGTGAAGGCGTCGAACGCCCCGCCGCGCGCTCGCGCCGAGGCTGGTCGGACGTAACGTCATGACACACCTTTCACACAAACGCACCTTTCACAACACTGAATGACGACCATTTTGCGGTAAAGTTATCTTTTCCGTGCGTGGCCGGTCGGCTCGCCATTGGACGTCATGAAGACTGTCCGCCGAGACTGCCGCAAGGCGTCGTTCTGAACGTCACGATCCGTCCCCGTAGCATGACCACTGAAGCAATCACCACGGATTCCCTCGCGGTTGCCGAGCGCGTGCGCGAACTGATGACCCGCAACGGCATCGGCAAGCGCCAGCAGACCACCGAGCTGTGCCGCATCCTCGATCTGAGTTTCTCGCAAGGCCACCGCAAACTGCGCGGCAGCAGCCCCTGGACGCTCGCGCAGATCAAGAAAGTCGCCGAAGCGTACGGCGAACCCGCCGCCCAGTTGTTCGGCGCGCAAACGCTCGACCCCGGCATGGTCGGCGCCTATTCCCAGGAAGCCGTCCTGTATGCGGGCGTCGCCGAGATTCCGTGCACCGCCTGGATCGGCGCGCCGCTCGAAGCCGGCGCGCGCCCCGAGTTCGTCGCGTACGAACAGAACGGCCGCTGGCGCGTGCTGCGCCATACCGGCGTGCTGTACCAGAACGCGTACGACGTACACAAGATCGAGATCTATCCGCGCCGCGCGGAGAGCGACAAGCTCGTCGTCGCGGTGATCGACCCCGATCGCGTCAGCGCAACCGAGCTGTGCCGCTATCTCGAACGGCAGGGTTTCGCGACGGCCGCGTTCGACGGCCTCGCGGCGTTCGTCGACGCGCTGCAGGGTCAGGCCTTCGACGCGGTCCTGACCGAATGGCTGTTCGACGACGGGACGGCCGCCACCGCGATCAAGGCCGTGCGCACGTCCGACAACCCGGGCGCGCCGATTTTCGTGCTGACGGGCGACCTGCTCACCGGACGCGCGAGCGAGGCCGACATCAGCGAAGTGATCCGCGCGTTCGACGTGGTGTGCTACGAAAAACCCGCGCGCATGGCGATCCTCAGCGCCGATCTCGCGAAGCGGCTCACGCGCGGCTGACGTCCGCCGGGCCGGCCGCCCGAATCGCGAACGGCCAACCTCCGCGCGGCGCCGCGGGCATGAACGGGTTCCTCAGTACAATAGCCGCACCCGTTCACGCCCACGCCGGCATCCGCCGCCCGACGCCATGGCCCGCCTCATCCCCGACGACTGGAAAAGCCTCGCCGCGACCGGCGCGGCCGAACGCGAGCGCGAGACGCTCGCCGCGCTCGAACACGCGCTGCCCGACAGCTACACCGTGTATCACGGCGTCCACTGGACGCGCGCCGACCAGGCATTCTCGGTGTTCGGCGAAGCCGCGTTCGTCGTCGTGAGCCCGGCCGGGCGCGTGCTGCTGATCGAACAGAAGGCTGGCTTCCTGCGCGAGACCCCGAAAGGGCTCGTGAAGGTCTACCTGCAAAAGGAGCGCAATGTCCCGATCCAGCTCGCGCGCACGCAGGAGACGCTGCACCGGCGCCTGACGGCCGCGCTCGGCGCGGGCGTCTACGGCGTCGAGGCGCTGCTGTACTGCCCAGACTACTCGATCCGCGACGCGTCGATCGCCGGCGTCGCGCCCGACCGCATCGTCGATGCGTCGCGCAAGGCGCAGCTCGCGCAGGTGATCCAGCAGATCCTGCCCGAGGACGACGAGCACTTTCCGAACGCGCCGAAGCTCCACCATTTCCTCGCGGACGAACTCGCGCTCACGCCCGACACGAGCGCGCTCGTCGGGCAAGCCGGCACGCTCGTCACGCGGCTGTCGGGCGGGCTCGCCGCATGGGCGCGCCAGCTCGACTTCACGCCGTTCCGGCTGCGCGTGACCGGCACCGCGGGGTCGGGCAAGACCCAGCTCGCGGTGCAGGTGATGCGCGATGCCGTCGCGGCCGGCCAGCGCGTGCTCTACGTCTGCTTCAACCGGCCGCTCGCCGACTACATCGCGCGCATCGCACCGCCCGGCGCGAAGATCGCGAATTACCACCAGCTGTGCGACTGGGTCGCGCGTGACGGCGGCTATACGCCCGATTTCCAGGTGCCCGGCGAATTCGACCGGCTCGAGGCGCGCTTCGCGCAAGCGCCGATTCCCGAACGCTGGCGCTTCGACGTGCTGATCGTCGACGAAGGGCAGGATTTCCATGCGCCGTGGGCAGCCGCGCTGGAGCGCCTGCTCGTGCCGGACGGCGCATGGTGGTGGCTGGAAGATCCGCTGCAGAACCTGTACATGCGCGAACCCGTCGCGCTGCCCGGCTGGGTCACGTTGAAGGCACTCGCGAATTACCGCAGCCCGCGCGACCTGCTCGAATTCGTGCGCGACGTCGTCGGCCGGGTCGAGCCGCTCGCGGCCGAACTGCGTTCGGGCAGCCCGTTCGACGGGTCCGATCCGTCGGTGTCGGCCTACGGGGAAGAAGGCGCGTCGGGCGACGCACTGGCGCAAGCCTGCATCGACGCGACCAAGCGTGCGATCACGCAGGCGCTATCGCTCGGTTTCCGCAAGCAGGACATCGCGGTGCTGTCGTACCGCGGCCGCGAAGGCTCGGTGCTCGCGCCGCTCGACCAGCTCGGCCCGCACCGGATCAAGCGTTTCACCGGCAAGTACGACCTGTTCGGCAACCCCGAGTATCGCGAAGGCGACGTGCTGCTCGACTCGATCTACCGCTTCAAGGGCCAGTCGGCGCCGTGCGTGATCCTCACCGAGGTCGACTTCGACACGCTCGACGCGCGGGCCGCGCGCAAGCTGTTCGTCGGTGCGACGCGCGCGACGATGAAGCTGCTGATCGTCGCGTCGTCGCGCGCGGCCGCGCAACTGGCGGACGCGGCGGGTTGACGCGGCGGGCGGGCAAGCGCCTGCCCGTTACCGCGCCGCCGTCGTTTCGATTCAGGCGACGCGGAACGCGCCCACCGCGCGACGCAGCCCGTCGGCCTGTTCCTCGAGCGACGCGGCAGCCGCGGCCGCCTGCTCGACGAGCGCCGCATTCTGCTGCGACACCTGATCCATCTGCGACACCGCGCGGTTCACCTGCTCGATCCCGTCGCGCTGCTCGCTCGACGCGGCCGCGATCTCCGTCATGATGCCCGTCACGCGCCCGATCGCCTGCTGGATGTCCTGCATCGTCGTGCCGGCCATACCGACGAGCCGCGAGCCGGTCGCGACCCGTTCGACCGATTCGCCGATCAGCGTGCGGATTTCCTTCGCCGCGGACGCCGAGCGCTGCGCCAGCGTGCGCACCTCGCCCGCGACCACCGCGAAGCCGCGGCCTTGCTCGCCCGCGCGCGCGGCTTCCACCGCCGCATTCAGCGCGAGGATGTTGGTCTGGAACGCGATGCCTTCGATCGTGCCGATGATGTCGGCG
>NZ_BCPP01000486.1:0-5269 GCF_016586125.1 Burkholderia sp. E168m23 | reverse complement strand
CACGCAGCTTGCCGGCATGTTCGGCGGCAACAAGCAGGCGTAAGCCCGCCGCGCAGCGGCCGGCATCCGGCATAGCGGTTTCGGCCGCTCCATATGCAAACACCCCGCCGAGGCGGGGTGTTTGTTTTTGCGCCCGGTGCGAACCGGGCACGCTGCCGATGGCAGGCGATCAGTGCACGACGCGGTCGAACACGAACTGGCCGTCGTTGACGTCGACCGGGATCACGTCCTTCGGACCGAAGCGGCCGGCGAGGATCAGCTTCGCGACCGGGTTCTCGATCTCCTGCTGGATCGCGCGCTTCAGCGGCCGCGCACCGAACACCGGATCGTAGCCGACCTTCGCGATCTGTTCGAGCGCCGCGGGCGACACGTCGAGCGCCATGTCGAGCTTCGCGAGCCGGTCGTGCAGGCGCGCCAGCTGGATCTTCGCGATCGACTCGATGTTGCTGCGGTCGAGCGCATGGAACACCACGACGTCGTCGATCCGGTTCAGGAACTCGGGGCGGAAATGCTGCTTCACCTCGAGCCACACCGCGTCCTTGATCTCGTCCTGCGGCGCGCCCGTCATCGCCTGAATCACCTGCGAGCCGAGGTTCGACGTCATCACGATGACCGTGTTCTTGAAGTCGACCGTGCGCCCCTGCCCGTCCGTCATGCGGCCGTCGTCGAGCACCTGCAGCAGCACGTTGAACACGTCCGGATGCGCCTTCTCGATCTCGTCGAGCAGGATCACGCTGTACGGCTTGCGACGCACGGCTTCCGTCAGGTAACCGCCTTCCTCGTAGCCGACGTAGCCCGGCGGCGCGCCGATCAACCGCGCGACACTGTGCTTCTCCATGAACTCGCTCATGTCGATGCGGATCAGATGCTCTTCCGAATCGAACAGGAACGACGCCAGCGCCTTGCACAGCTCGGTCTTGCCGACCCCCGTCGGGCCGAGGAACAGGAACGAGCCGTACGGACGGTTCGGATCGGCGAGACCCGCGCGCGAACGACGGATCGCGTCCGCCACCGCGCTGATCGCCTCGTCCTGGCCGACCACGCGCTCGTGCAGCTTTTCCTCGATGTGCAGCAGCTTCTCGCGTTCGCCCTGCATCATCCGCGACACGGGAATGCCCGTCGAACGCGACACGACTTCCGCGATTTCCTCGGCGCCGACCTGCGTGCGCAGCAGGCGCGGACGCGTCGGGTTGTGCTGCTCCTGCTCTTCGGCCTGCGTGACCTGCTTCAGCTGGGCCTCGAGCTGCGGCAGCTTGCCGTACTGCAGCTCGGCGACCTTCTCGAGCTTGCCTTCACGCTGCAGGCGCGCGATATCCGCCCGCACCTTCTCGATCTCTTCCTTGAGCTGCGCGCTGCCCTGCACCGCGGCCTTCTCGGCGGTCCAGATCTCTTCCAGGTCCGCATATTCGCGGCCGAGGCGGTCGATCTCTTCCTCGATCAGCTGCAGGCGCTTCTGCGACGCTTCGTCCTGCTCCTTCTTCACGGCTTCGCGCTCGATCTTCAGCTGGATCAGACGACGGTCGAGCTTGTCCATCTCTTCGGGCTTCGAATCGATTTCCATCTTGATCTTCGAAGCGGCTTCGTCGATCAGGTCGATGGCCTTGTCGGGCAAGAAGCGGTCGGTGATGTAGCGATGCGACAGCTCGGCCGCGGCGACGATCGCCGGGTCGGTGATGTCGACACCGTGGTGCAGTTCGTACTTCTCCTGCAGCCCGCGCAGGATCGCGATCGTCGCCTCGACGCTCGGCTCGTCGACGAGCACCTTCTGGAAGCGCCGTTCGAGCGCGGCGTCCTTCTCGATGTACTTGCGGTATTCGTCGAGCGTGGTCGCGCCGATGCAGTGCAGTTCGCCGCGCGACAGCGCCGGCTTCAGCATGTTGCCTGCATCCATCGCGCCTTCGGCCTTGCCCGCGCCGACCATCGTGTGGATTTCGTCGATGAAGACGATCGTCTGGCCTTCGTCCTTCGCGATGTCGTTGAGCACCGCCTTCAGGCGCTCCTCGAACTCGCCGCGATACTTCGCGCCGGCGAGCAGCGCGGCCATGTCGAGCGACAGCACGCGCTTGCCCTTCAGCGTCTCGGGCACTTCGCCGTTGACGATCCGCTGCGCGAGCCCTTCGACGATCGCGGTCTTGCCGACGCCCGGCTCGCCGATCAGCACCGGGTTGTTCTTGGTGCGGCGCTGCAGGATCTGGATCGAGCGACGGATTTCGTCGTCGCGGCCGATCACCGGATCGAGCTTGCCCGCGCGGGCGCGCTCGGTCAGGTCGACCGTGTATTTCTTCAGCGCCTCGCGCTGGCTTTCCGCATCCTGGCTGTGCACCTGCGAGCCGCCGCGCACCGCGGCGATCGCGGCTTCGAGCGACTTGCGCGTGAGGCCGTGCTGGCGCGCGAGCTTGCCGGCGTCGCCCTTGTCGTCGGACACGGCGAGCAGGAACATCTCGCTCGCGATGAACGTGTCGTTGAGCTTCTGCGCTTCCTTGTCGGCCTGGTTCAGCAGCCCGGCGAGTTCACGGCCGATCTGGATGTCGCCGCCCGTGCCCGTCACTTGCGGCAGGCGCGAAATGGCTTCGTTCAGCGCGCCTTGCAGCGCCTGCACGTGAACGCCCGCGCGCGACATCAGCGAGCGGGCAGAGCCGTCCTGCTGCGCGACCAGTGCCGCGAGCACGTGAACGGGTTCGATGTATTGATTGTCGCGGCCTGCCGCGAGGCTTTGCGCGTCCGCGAGTGCTTCCTGGAACTTGGTGGTGAGCTTGTCGATTCTCATTTAGTCGAGACCTCCAATTTTCGATTAACACCAAGATGAGGATGGTTATGCGGCTTTCAAGCGAAATTCGGGTTGATTCAGCGCAAAAATTGCCGGATCGCCTGAAAACGGTCCGGAGGGCGCGACGGGATGGGCGCGCGGGACGCCCGCGTGTCAGTGGGTCTTGGACGCCGGCTCGGCTGCCTGCGCTTCGTCCTGCACCGGCGCGGCACGCACGAGCACGGCCGGACGGATGCCGAGCAGCGACGCGAGCGGCGATGCAGGCTCGGCCAGTTCGCCGAGCGTATGACGATCGAGCTCCGCGAAGAAGGCATCGCGCGCGGCCGCCAGCACGCCCTTCAACCGGCACTGCGGCTCGATCACGCAGCCGCGCGACTCGACGCCGTCGGCCGAAAAGCAGCCGACCAGCGCGAAGTCGTTTTCGGTGGCCCGCACGACCTCGCCGACCGTCAGTTGCAGCGAATCGGCGAACAGCCGCAGCCCGCCGTTGCGGCCGCGCACGGTGTCGACCCAGCCCAGCTCGCCGAGCTGCTGGACGACTTTCATCAGATGGTTCTTCGAGATGCCGTAGGCGTCCGAGATCTCCTGGATCGTCGCGAGCCCTTCGCCGCGCACCGCCAGGTACAGCATCACGCGCAGCGAATAGTCGGTGTAGTCGGTGAGTCTCATGAGCGAATACGGAAAATATCGATCGTATCCCGATTATGTGAACCGGGCCGATCGATGGCGCCGTTGCGCGGCCCCGGGTTGCCGGGATCGCGGGCGCGCAATAAGATGCGTGACATCCACACGTTTTCCAGGGGTTGTTGGACGCTATTTTGCGTCAAAATCCGGCCGGCGTCCTGCTCGTCACCCGCGCCGCCCGCCCCGCTGCTGTCCCGCCGCTGCTCCGATCTACCGGCCCTTTTTGTCATGACTGCCCTGCCCGCATCGGCCCGCCCCCGCGACGCCGAGCCGACCGAAGACAATATCCGCGATCTCGTCTACGCGTTCTACGACCGCGTGCGCGCCGATCCGCTGCTCGGGCCGGTGTTCGACGCGAAGCTCGCCGGCCGCTGGGACGATCATTTGCCGAAGATGGTGACGTTCTGGTCGAGCCTCGTGCTCGGCACCAAGGGCTATCGCGGCAACGTGCAACAGGCGCACCAGCCGCTCGACGGGGTCGAGCCGGCCCATTTCAGCCGCTGGCTGTCGCTGTTCCTGAAAACGGTCGAAGCGCGCTACGCGCCGCCCGCGGCGATCCGCTTCATGGAGCCCGCGCTGCGGATCGCGCAGAGCCTGCAGTTGAGCCGGTTCGGTTGGGACTACCGGATTCCGCCCGAGCAGCAGGCGCTGCTCGACGCGATCGCGCCGCGCCGCCGCGACGCGGGCGACGATCCGCACGCGTTGCCGTCGCGCGCCCGCGGCGAGCCGTTTCCGACGAAGATCATCGGGCGCGGCATCGACCCGGACGCGTAACGCCCGTCGTGTGCGACACCGGCGCGCATGCGACACATCGCCGCACCGCCCGCGCGCCGCGCTCAGCTCAGCGCGGCGTGTTGCCCGACTCGACGCCCCAGCGCGCGAGCGCGGCGTCGTCGGTACTGCGCGCATCGACCCAGCGCTCGCCGTCCGGCGTCGTTTCCTTCTTCCAGAACGGCGCTTCGGTCTTCAGATAGTCCATCACGAATTCGCACGACGCGAATGCATCGCCGCGGTGCGACGCGACCGTCGCGACCATCACGATCTGGTCGAGCGGCAGCAGCCTGCCGACGCGATGCACGATCGCGACGTCGATGCCCGGCCAGCGCCGGCCGGCCTCGGCCGCGATCCGCTCGAGCGCCTTCTCGGTCATGCCGGGATAGTGCTCGAGCTCCATCGCGGCGACCGCATCGCCTTCGTTCAGGTCGCGCACCGTGCCGACGAAGCACGCGAGCGCACCGATCTTCGGGTTGCGCGCACGCAATGCCGCCACTTCGGCATTCAGGTCGAAATCGTCGGTCTGGACTCGTATCGTCGCCATGACAGCCGCCTCAACCACCCGTCACCGGCGGGAAGAACGCGACCTCGCAGCCCTCGGTGAGCCGCGTGTCGGGATCGGTCATCTCGTGGTTGCACGCCATGCGCAACGCGCGCCCTTCGGCGAGCGTATCGGCCCACGCGCCACCGCGCACGCGCAGCCATGCGCGCACGTCGCCGACGGTCGTCACGCTGTCCGGCACGTTGGCTTCTTCATCGGCCACGCCCAGCGCCTCGCGCACGCTTGCAAAAAATTTCAGTTGAATCTTCATGGTTCGGGAAGCCGTCGCGTTACGACAGCAATTCGGAAAACGGGATGAAACGCACGGTCTCGCCTGCGCTGATCACATGCTGCGGCGGATTGTCGATCAGGCCGTCGCCCCAGACCGTCGACGTCAGCACGGCCGAGCTCTGGTTCGGGAACAGGTCGAGACCGCCGGCTGCGTTGACGCGCGCACGCAGGAATTCGTTGCGCCGGTCGCCCTTGCTCTGCGAAAATCGGCA
>NZ_BCPP01000485.1:0-5287 GCF_016586125.1 Burkholderia sp. E168m23 | reverse complement strand
TTCGCATCCGGAAACTGCGTCGACAGCGTGGCGTCCCGCCACCGCGCCGCCTCTTCCGCACGCTGCCGCTCCGCCTGCTCGCAGACGAACAGCGCATCGCCGCCGAGCAGCAAACGCAGCGGCACGTCGTCGCGGCGCGACAGGTCGACGATCAGCGCCGCGATGCGTGCGGGGTCGCCGATCTCGTGGCCGCCATACGCACCGAGCAGGTCGAGAATCTTGCCGACCGACGGCTGATAGTCGGGCAGCAGATCGTCGACGCCGCGCTTCGCCTGCGCGGCCCATTCGGTGCGCATCCCGCCCGGCTCGAGCGTGCACACGCGCACGCCGAACGGCGCCGCTTCCTTCGCGAGCACGTCGCTGAACCCGCCGACCGCCCACTTCGCGGCCTGATACGCGGACAATCCGGGCGTCGACGTGCGCCCGCCGACCGACGACACCTGGAAGATGTGCCCGGCGCGCTGCGCGCGCATCGTCGGCAGCACCGCGCGCGTGAGGTTGATCACGCCGAACAGGTTCGTTTCGATCTGGTCGCGGAAAGCGTCGGCGCTCATCTGCTCGAACGGCGCCGTGTGGCCGTAGCCCGCGTTGTTCACCAGCACGTCGATGCGGCCGAACGCCGCGCGTGCCGCCGAGACGGCCTGCGCGGCCGCCGCTTCGTCGGTGACGTCGAGTTCGACCGGCAGCAGCCGGTCGCCATACCGTTCGGCCAGATCGGCCAGTCGCGCCGGATCGCGTGCGCCCGCCACCAGCCGGTCGCCCGCCGCCAGCACCGCTTCCGAAATCGCTCGCCCGAGGCCGCGCGCGGCCCCCGTTACCAACCAGACTTTCGACATTTTCCACTCCATGATGATGGTGAAACGATGAAAATGAATGATTACTCACTCATTAATTGGGCGACGTATCGATCGTTCATGACCTGCATCGCCCTGCCTGAAACGCCCTGCCCGTCGTCGCGGCACACGCCGCCACGACGGCAATCCCTGACTCACACCGTGTGCAACACGGCCCACATCGCGCGAAACCCCGCTTCCCGGTATGCATCGGCCCGCGCCGGATCACGTGCGATCGATTCCATCGCGGTTTCCGCGATCGACGTGAACAACGCCGAGCAGAACGCATGGGCTTCGTCGCGGTTCAGCGTGCCCGACGCGCCGACCTGTTCACGCAGCAGCGAGCCGATCCCGCCGAAGCCTTCCGCGCCGGCCGCCCGATGCGCATCGTCGATGCGGCCGCTCACGCCGAGCTGCTGCAGCGCGCGCCGCCCGTCCGGATTCGCGACGCCCCACGACACGTAGCCGTTCCACGCATGCCGCACGGCCTGCTCGGCCGGCGCGTGTTCCGGAAACCCGGTCATCATCGCCTCGCGCAGGCCGGCCTTCAGGCTCAGGTACAGCGCGTTCAGCAACGCATCCTTGGTCTCGAAGTATGTGAACACCGTGCCTTCCGCCACGCCGGCGAGCTTCGCGATACGCGCCGTCGTCGCGCTCGCGCCGTCCTCGGCGAGCGCACGCGCGGCCGCGGCGAGGATGGCATCGTGCTTGTCGGGACTGCGCGGTCGGGCCACGTTCGATTCCTTTAATGAGTGAGCGCTCAATCATAATCAACACGGTATCCGGAACGCAAGCCCTGTTACATCCGGGGGAACGCATACGCAAACCATCAAAACGGTGCACTATTGCGTTTTGCCGTACCGGCGCCCGAGCATCCGGCGCCCCATTGCCCTCGACGTTCGTTTCACGTTCACCGTTTCAAACCGCGAACCTCCCATGACGAATCAGCCTTCCCAGACGGCGGCCGACCGGCCCGTCGACATGATCATCTTCGGCGGCGGCGGCGACCTGGCCGCCCGCAAGCTGTTGCCCGCGCTGTACATGGCGCACCTGCACTGCAATCTTCCGCCCGAGACGCGCATCATCGCCGTCGGCCGCCGCGACTGGGGCATCGACGGCTATCGCAAGTTCATGGACGAGCAGTCGCGCCCGTTCATCGACGAGAAGGCGTTCGACGCCGACGCGTGGAGCCGCTTTCTCGACCTGTTCAAGTACGTGCTGATCGACGTGAACGCGCCGGACGACTACCTGCGCCTCGCCGAAGCGGCGCGTAGCGACGCGGTGCGCGTGTTCTACCTGTCGACGTCGCCGGAGCTGTTCACGACGATCTGCGACAACCTGTCGGCCGCGCACCTCGTCGACGCGCACTCGCGCGTCGTCCTCGAAAAGCCGCTGGGCCACGATCTCGCGTCCGCGAAGGCGATCAACGATGCGGTCGGCAAGCACTTCGAGGAATCGCAGATCTACCGGATCGACCACTATCTCGGCAAGGAAACCGTGCAGAACCTGATGGTGCTGCGCTTCGGCAACCCGATCTTCGGGCCGCTGTGGCAGGCGCCGAACATCCGCAGCGTGCAGATCACGGTCGCGGAGACGGTCGGCGTCGGCAGCCGCGCGGGCTTCTACGACCATACCGGTGCGCTGCGCGACATGGTGCAGAACCACCTGCTGCAACTGCTGTGCATCGTCGCGATGGAGCCGCCGGTGTCGCTCGATCCGGATGCGGTGCGCGACGAGAAGCTGAAGGTGCTGCGCTCGCTGCGCCCGATGTCGCTGTCGGACGTCGCACGCGACACGGTGCGCGGCCAATACACGGCCGGCGCGGTGGACGGCCAGCCGGTCAAGGGCTATCTCGAGGAAGACAACGTGCCGGCGGACAGCCGCGCGGAAACCTTCGTCGCGCTGCGCGCGCACATCAACAACTGGCGCTGGGCGAACGTGCCGTTCTTCCTGCGCACCGGCAAGCGGCTGCAGCGCCGCCAGTCGGAAATCGTGATCGAGTTCGCGGACATGCCGTTCTCGATCATCCCGACCGGCCCGCGCAATTACGGCAACCGCCTCGTGATCCAGCTCCAGCCGGAAGAGTCGATCCAGCTGCAGATGCTCGCGAAGGAGCCGGGCAGCGGCATGAACATGGTGCCGGTGAGCCTGAACCTCGATCTGCAGCAGGCGATTCCGGAACGGCGCGCGGAAGCGTACGAACGGCTGCTGATCGACGTGATCCGCGGCCGCCTCACGCATTTCATGCGCCGCGACGAACTGGAAGCCGCGTGGTCGTGGGTCGAGCCGATCCTCGACGGCTGGAAGCAGCTCGGCGACCGGCCGCGCCTGTACACGGCCGGCACGTTCGGCCCCGCGGCTTCGTCGGCGCTCCTCGCGCGCGACGGGATGTCGTGGGCCGAAGAGGCGTAATCGCAGCACGACGGCGTGCCGCCGCGCGGCACGCCCGCTCCCGCAGCGCAGCGCCGCCTGCGCTGCGTCGCTACTGCGGCTCCATCCACGCGGCCTTGCGCCGCGCCGGCGCATCGCCGCCGCTGCCGCCGCCGCCCAGCACCTCGATCAGGTAGTCGACGAACGACGCGATCCGCGACGAGATCGCGGTATTGCGGTAGTACACCGCGTGAATCGGCTGCTGGACGTCGAGCGTGTGGCGCGCGAGCACCTGCACCAGCCGCCCCGCTTCGCGATCCTGCGCGGTCACGAAATCCGACAGGCAGACGACGCCCGTGCCCTCCAGCGCAAGCTGCCGCAGCGTTTCGCCGCTCGACGAATACACGTCCGGCTCGATGCGGTATGCTTCGCCGTCCGTGCCGAGGATCGGCCATACGTTCAGCGATTCGGGCTGCGTGAAGCCGAGCAGCGTGTGCTTGTCGAGATCCTCGACCTTGCGCGGCTGGCCATGCGCTTCGATGTAGTCGGGGCTTGCCAGGATGCGCACCCGGCTGTTGCCGATGCGCCGGCTGTGCAGCGTCGAATCCTTCAACCGGCCGATCCGGATCGCGACGTCGGTGCGCCGCTCCAGCAGATCGATGATGCCCTCGTTGCTGTTCAGCTCCAGCTCGACCTTCGGGAAGCGTTCGCGGTAGCCGCGCACGAGCGGCACGATCACGTGCAGCATGAACGGCGTCGCGGCGTCGACGCGCAGGCGCCCGGACGGCATCTCGCGCCGCGCGAGCATCTGCTCTTCCGCGGTCTCGACCGATTCGATGATCGCGCGCGCGTTCTGCAGGAATGCGCGCCCTTCTTCCGTCAGTTCGAGCCGACGGGTGGTCCGGCGCAGCAGCGTGGTCTTCAGCTTCTCCTCGAGCCGCGCGAGCGTACGGCTCGTCGCCGACACGGTGAGGTCGAGCTGCTGGGCGGCGGCGGTGATCGAACCGGTGTCGACCACGGCGGCAAAGGCCTGGAGTTCGTCGAGGGTGATCTTCATTGTTGATTTGAAATCAAAACAATTTGGTTTATAGACCAGTTTTTCAGCAAAAGTAAAGCCGGCACACTGCGATCCATTCCTACTGAAACCCGGATCCCGTCATGCCACTCGCGTTGCTTGCGCTGACCATCAGCGCCTTTGCCATCGGCACCACCGAATTCGTGATCGTCGGCCTGATCCCGACGATCGGCGCCGACCTCGGCGTCAGCCTGCCGTCCGCCGGCCTGCTCGTCAGCCTGTACGCGCTGAGCGTCGCGATCGGCGCGCCGCTCCTCACCGCGCTCACCGGCCGCGTGCCGCGCAAGGCGCTGCTTGCCGGACTGATGGCGCTCTTCACCGTCGGCAACCTCGTCGCATGGCAGGCGCCCGGCTACGAATCGCTGATCGTCGCGCGCATCCTCACCGGCCTCGCGCACGGCGTGTTCTTCTCGGTCGGCTCGATCATCGCGACCACGCTCGTGCCGAAGGACAAGGCCGCCAGCGCGATCGCGACGATGTTCAGCGGCATGACCGTCGCGTTCGTCGCCGGCATTCCGCTCGGCACCTTCATCGGCCAGCACTTCGGCTGGCGCGCGACGTTCCTGATCGTCGCGCTGTTCGGCCTCGTCGCGTTCGTCGGCGCGGTCGCGTTCGTGCCGCGCGGGCTGCCGCAGACGCCGCCCGCGCCGCTCGCCCGCCAGCTGCGCGTGCTGGCCCAGCCGCGCCTGCTGCTCGTCTATGCGATGACGGCCGTCGGTTACGGCGGCTCGCTGATCGCGTTCACCTATATGGCGCCGCTGCTCGAACAGATCGCCGGCTTCACGCCGTCGCAGGTCAGCCTCGTGCTCGTCGGCTACGGCGTGTCGGTCGCGGTCGGCAACGTGTGGGGCGGCAAGCTCGCGGACGCCGTCGGCCCCGTGAAGGCGCTCAAGCGGATCTTCCTGCTGCTCGCGATCGTGCTGCTCGCGCTGACCTTCACGATCCACGTGAAATGGCTCGCGGTGCTGACGATGCTCGCGTGGGGCGCCGTCGCGTTCGGCAACGTGCC
>NZ_BCPP01000484.1:0-5295 GCF_016586125.1 Burkholderia sp. E168m23 | reverse complement strand
GCATTCGGGTTGCGGTTGCCGGACTGGGCCGATGCGCTGAAGCTGTGCCTGAGTGAGTAACTTGAATCAGAATTCCGGGGTTCAGGAGCAGACCGGTGTCGTGATTGTGTTCTACCGGCCGGATAGCGGTTGCGTAGTCCGTGCGAACCGGCTCGCCAAAGTATGGCCATGCGTGGTGGTGGATAACACGGAGAGCATCAGTGCGCCGGAAGCGCTCGGGCTCGACGCGCGTATCGACTATGTCGCGAACGGCGCCAATCTTGGCATCGCGACGGCGCTCAACCAGGGCATCGAACGGCTGGCCGCGGCGAACTGTACGTCGGTATTGCTGTTCGATCAGGATAGCGAGCCGTCAGACGAATTGCTGGTCGAACTGCCTCGGACAATGGCGGCCGAGCGCATGCGTAATCGTCGCGTGGCGCTCGTCGGCCCCGCGTACGAGGATGCGCGATTGGGCGGCGTCGCGCCGTTCGTCCGCTTCGGGTACGTGAAGCTGCGCCGGGTTCAGCCGGACGGTGTGCAACCGGTCGAGGTCGACTTTCTGATTACGTCGGGATCGTGCGTGAATCTGGCTGTATGGCGCGACATCGGCCCGATGGACGATTCGCTGTTCATCGACTTCGTCGACCTCGAATGGTGTGTCCGCGCGCGCTCGAAGGGGTATTCGGTGCTCGGCGCGCCGGCGTTGCGGTTGAAGCATGAACTGGGCGGCGAGCCGGTGAAGGTGTTCGGGCGGAGTTACCCGGGGCACAGCGCGGTTCGGCACTACTATCTGTTCCGCAACGCGATCGCGCTGATCCGGCGTTCCTACGTACCCTGGAGCTGGAAGTCGACCGAACTGGTCAAGATGCCGGTCCGGCTTGCGATCTACGCGTTGTTCATGCAGCCTCGCGTGGCGCACCTGCGGCTCTCATTGCTCGGCATCTGGCATGGACTGACCGGGCGCTCGGGGGAGCTGTAATCCATCGATTACGGCAGGTTCCAGGATTTGTCGTCTAACTACTTATTGTTGAAGAATCGCATGCTCACTGTCGCAATTGCAGACCTTAAACAAAGCATCGTGTCCTGGCGGTTATGGACGCTGCTAGGCTGGCTGGAAATCCGGCAGCGCTATGCGCGCTCGCGGGTCGGCCCGTTCTGGCTGACGATCAGCATGGGCGTCATGATCGGGTCGTTGGGCGTCGTCTACGGTACGCTTTTCGGCCAAGACATGCACGCGTATCTGCCGTTCCTGGCAGCGAGTCTTGTGATGTGGGGGCTGCTTTCGCAGACGATTCAGGACGGTAGCGTTGCCTATATCAACAGCGCGTCATACATCAGGCAAATGGCAACCCCAAAGCTGATCTACATGCTGCAGGTGGTGTGGCGAAACCTGATTGTGATGACTCACAACGCCGTGATCATCGTCGTGCTCCTCGCGGTGTTCGGTGTGAAGAGCTGGGAAACTCTGCCATTGTTTATCCCCGGCCTGCTGCTGTACATCCTGAACATTCTCTGGATTGCGATGACGGTTGGTTTGCTGTCTGCACGCTTTCGCGATCTTCCCCAGATCATTTCGGCATTGCTGCAGGTGGCGTTCTACGTGACGCCGATTATCTTTCGTCCCAACGCATTGAACCGCTATACCTTCATCGTCGAGTGGAATCCGCTTGCCTATCTGATCGATGTCGTACGTGGTCCGCTGATCGGGCAGGCGCCGAGTGCGCTGACATGGGGGGTCACGGCCGGTATGGCCGTGGCAGGCTGGATTGTCGCGTTGTGGCTGACCGGTCGTTATGTGAAACGTATCCCGTACTGGGTTTGAGGAGCACGTCGTGGCCTATATCGATTTGAAGAACGTGACGCTCGATTTGCCGATCTATGACGTGCAGGGACGCTCGCTGAAGAAGCAGGTCATGCGCATGGGACGACGCAATCGCATTGCCGAGGGCAGTGATGGCGTAATCGTCGTGCGCGCGCTTGACGACGTCAACGTTCGCTTCGAGCGTGGCGATCGCATTGGACTGATCGGGCACAACGGCGCGGGAAAGTCGACGCTGTTGCGTGTGATGGCGGGCATTTACCCGCCGACAGCCGGCACCGTGTCGCGCAGCGGCAAGGCCGTACCGTTGCTGGATATCAGCCTCGGCATGGATGAAAATTCCACCGGTATGCAGAATATTCGTCTGAGGGGTCTGCTACTCGGGATGTCCGACGCCGAAATCCGCAAGAAACAACAGGATATCGCTGAGTTCTGTGAACTCGGAGACTATCTTGATTTGCCGATTCGTACCTATTCCAGCGGCATGCGGGTTCGCCTTGCATTCGCCGTGTCCACCGCAGTCGATGCGGAAATCCTGTTGCTCGACGAAGTGATGGGCGTGGGCGACGCATCGTTCATGCACAAGGCGGAGGCGCGCTTGGCGGATCTGCATAGTCGTGCCGAGATTGTCGTCCTAGCCATGCATTCCAACAGCGAAATCCGCAAGGTCTGCAACAAGGCGCTGTGGATGGAGCGGGGCCGGATTCGCGCATTCGGCCCGGCCGATGAGGTCGTGTCGCAGTACGAGGCGGCAGTAGCCTGAGTCTCGCCGTTATCCAGATGACATTGTCAAAAATCAGTTCGCTCGTAGGCCGGATCACCGGTGGCAGGAATCTTGGCGCCCTGTTGCGGCAGGGCTATGCCGTCTATCGGCGTGAAGGTTGGGGCGGCGTCAGACGCAAGCTGACGTGGATGATGGCCGGAGCACCTGGGGCGATCGATCCTGAGGATTACGCGAACTGGATAAGTCGACACGATCGGATCGACGACGCAATGCGCGAGGCAATCGCGCGTCGCATCAGCGAGCTTGCAAAAGCACCGCTGATTTCGGTCGTGATGCCGGTCTACAATCCGCGTCCCGAATGGCTGGCGGAAGCGATTGAATCGGTGCGGAGCCAGCTCTATCCTCATTGGGAACTGTGCATCGCCGACGATCGCTCGCCGAACCCGGCGATTCGTCCGCTACTCGAGCGTTATGCCGCATTGGACTCGCGGATCAAGGTGGTATTCCGCGAAACGAACGGCCATATTTCCGCTGCATCGAACAGCGCGCTCGGTCTGGTAACCGGGGAGTGGGTTGCCTTGCTGGATCACGACGATCTTTTGCCGGAGCATGCGCTGTACTGCGTGGCGGATACGATCGAGCGAAATCCGTCAATTCGTCTGATTTATTCGGATGAGGACAAGATCGACGAGGCCGGCAAACGTAGGGATCCGTATTTCAAATGCCAGTGGAACCCCGAGCTGTTTCATTCGCACAATATGTTCAGCCACCTCGGGGTCTACGAGAAAGCACTGCTGGACGAGGTCGGCGGGTTTCGCATCGGCTATGAAGGGTCGCAGGACTACGATCTCGCACTGCGTTGCATCGAGCGCGTCGACGCGAGCGCCATTTGTCATATTCCTCGTGTGCTGTATCACTGGCGTATTCATTCGACCAGCACGTCAAGCGGCGTTGAAGCCAAGCCCTATGCGGCGCTGGTTGGCGAAAAGTCCATCAACGAGCATTTCGGTCGGCTGAAGGCTGCAGCGCATGCCGAATACATCGGATATGGCTATCGCGTTCGGCATGCACTGCCGGCCCAGCTGCCGCTCATTACGCTGATTATTCCGACCCGGAATGCAGTGCACCTGATGCGTCAATGCATCGGTAGCATTCTCGCGCGTACGATTTACGAAAATTACGAGATCCTGATCGTTGACAACGGCTCGGATGACGCGGAAGCACTGCTTTATTTGGAGTCTCTCGTTCAGGATCCTAGAATTCGGGTCTTGAGGGACGATCGACCGTTCAATTACTCGGCGCTGAACAACGCTGCGGTAGCGGCTGCCAACGGCGAGTTTGTTTGTTTGCTCAACAACGACGTCGAAGTCATTTCTCCTGACTGGTTGTCCGACATGGTCGGCCTGGCGCTGCAGCCCGGAGTGGGGGCAGTCGGTGCAAAATTGCTGTATCCGAACGACACCGTGCAGCATGCAGGTCTTGTGTTGGGAATCGTGGGCGTCGCTGGCAATGCGCATAAGCACGTTCCGCGGACGACGCGTGGGTACTTCGGGCGTGCCGGTCTCGTCAGCGCATTCTCTGCGGTGACGGCTGCATGCATGCTGGTGCGCACGTCTATCTACCGGGAAGTCGAGGGGCTGGACGAAAAAAATCTGGCCGTGGCCTACAACGATGTCGATTTCTGCTTGCGCGTCCGCGAGGCGGGCTACCGGAACGTATGGACGCCATTTGCCGAGCTGTATCACCACGAGTCAGCGACACGCGGCCCGGAAACCGATCCATCCAACCAACTGCGATTCCAGCGTGAAACCGCGTACATGATGGGGCGTTGGGGCCAGATGTTGCTGGACGATCCGTGTTACAGCCCGAACCTTACCCTCGATCGTGAGGATTTCAGTCTCGCGTGGCCCCCCAGAGTGGCACCGCTTGCTTAGGTGTCTTGCGAAAACTGATGGCAGTGGTGCACGAAGTGAACTGTCGAACAGATCATTGAGGAAGCACCGGAGAGAATGGAGTTGACGTGAACATCTATCCTGTCGTTTTGTGCGGAGGGAGCGGCACCCGCTTGTGGCCCATGTCGCGCGGCGGATATCCGAAGCAGTACTTGCGGCTGACGGGGAAGCACACACTCGTCCAGCAAACGGTACGCCGACTGGCCGGCATGGCGGACGTGGCCGAGCCGATTGTCGTCGCAAACCAGGATCAGCGCTTTCTGGTCGCCGACCAGTTGCAGGGCATCGGTGTCAAACCGCAGGCTATCGTTCTGGAGCCGATGAAGCGCAATACGGCGCCGGCGGTTGCGGCCGCCGCGCTGATCGCTATCGAGCGCTCGCCGGATGCATTGCTGATGGTCTTGCCGTCGGACCACGTCATTCTTGACACTGCCGTGTTTTCGGAGCTCGCATCGTCGGCAGCCGATATCGCGCGAGAAGGGTATCTCGTGACTTTCGGAATCGAGCCGACGAGCCCTCATACCGGCTACGGTTATATCCGCAGTGGCGCTGCGCTGGACGAAATCGGTCGAGCGTACCGCGTCGACGGATTCACGGAGAAGCCCGATGCCGAAACGGCGGGGCGCTTCCTGGACCAAGGCGGGTATTACTGGAACAGCGGCATGTTCATGCTCAAGGCGTCGGCCTATCTGGAAGATTTGGCCCGCTATACCCCGACGGTACTGGAAAATATCGAGCAAGCGGTTGCGCAGGCCCGGCGGGATGAGGACTTCATACGTTTGGACGCGCAAGCGTTTGCCCCGTGTCCCGATATCTCC
>NZ_BCPP01000483.1:0-5299 GCF_016586125.1 Burkholderia sp. E168m23 | reverse complement strand
CGCCGCCGGCCGGCTACGCGGCCGGCCTGCGCGACATCTGCGACCGGCACGGCGTGCTGCTCGTGGCCGACGAGGTGATCTGCGGGTTCGGCCGGCTCGGCGAGTATTTCGGGTCGGCGCGCTACGGGCTGAAGCCGGACATCATCACGTTCGCGAAAGGCATCGCGTCGGGTTACGTGCCGCTCGGCGGCGTGATCGCGAGCGACGCGGTCGTCGACACGGTGCTCGACGGGCCGCAGCAGATGTTCCTGCACGGCGCGACGTACGGCGGCCATCCGGTCGCATGCACGGCCGCGCTCGCGAACCTCGCGATCATGGAGCGCGAGGGCGTACTTGCGAACGTTCGTGACAACGAAGCGGTGTTTCGCCAGACGCTCGACGGGCTGCTCGAACTGCCGTGCGTCGGCGACGTGCGCGGCGACGGCTATCACTACTCGCTCGAACTCGTGACCGACAAGGCCGCGCGCCGCTGGGCGGCGGGCCTCGGCGCGCAGGCGTTCGTGTCGACGATACTCGCGCCGGCGATCTTCGACGCGGGGTTGCTGTGCCGCGCGGGCGTGGACCACGAAGGCACGCCGATCCTGCAGTTCTCGCCGCCGCTCGTGATGTCGCGCGACGAGATCGTCTGGTTCGTCGCGCAGATTCGCGACATCCTCGTCGAGTCCTGCGCACGGGCGACGCGCTGAGCGGCACCCTTCATTTCAGGAGCATTCGATGCGAACGTCACAACAGTCCTACATTGACGGCCAGTGGCTCGATCCGGCCGACGCGCGATCGATCGACGTGATCGACCCGGCCACCGCGCGGCCGTATGCGCGGCTCGCGATCGGCGGCGCGGCCGATGTCGATCGCGCGGTCGGCGCGGCGAGGCAGGCCTTCGACACGTATTCGCGCTGGTCGGTGGACGAGCGCGTCGCGCTGCTGACTCGCGTCCTCGACATCTACCAGCGTCGCTACGAAGAAGTCGCGCAGACGATCAGCCAGGAGATGGGCGCGCCGATCGCGTTCGCGCGGGCAATGCAGGCCGCGGTCGGCACCGCGCATCTCGAACAGACGATCCGCGCGCTGCAGTCGTTCCGCTTCAGCACGCAGACCGGTTCGCTGCTGGTATCGCACGAGCCGATCGGCGTGTGCGCGCTGATCACGCCGTGGAACTGGCCGATCAACCAGATCGTGTGCAAGGTCGCGCCGGCGCTCGCGGCCGGCTGCACGATGGTGCTCAAGCCGAGCGAAATCGCGCCGTTCAGCGCGATCCTGTTCGCGGAGATCCTGCACGAAGCGGGCGTGCCGCGCGGTGTGTTCAACCTCGTGCATGGCTACGGGCATGAAGTGGGCGACGCGCTGTCGCGGCATCCGGAGGTCGACATGGTGTCGTTCACGGGTTCGACGCGCGCGGGCGTCGAGGTCGCGAAGGCGGCGGCCGATACCGTGAAGCGCGTGCACCAGGAGCTCGGCAGCAAGAGCCCGAACCTGATCCTGCCCGATGCGGACATCGAGGATGCCGTCACACGCGGCGCGCGTAGCTGCTTCAGCAACAGCGGCCAGTCGTGCAACGCGCCGACGCGCATGCTCGTGCACGTCGATCATCTGGCGCGGGCCGAGCAGGCGGCGCGCCGGGAAGCGGAACGCACCGTCGTCGGCGATCCGCGATCGACGGAAACCGGCATCGGGCCGGTGGTCAGCCGCACGCAGTTCGATCGCATCCAGCATTTCATCCGGCTCGGGATCGAGGAAGGCGCGACGCTCGTCGCCGGCGGCCCCGGCCGGCCGGAGGGGCTGACGGACGGGTTCTACGTGCGGCCGACGGTGTTTTCGAACGTCACGCCGGGCATGACGATCGCAACCGAGGAAATCTTCGGGCCGGTATTGGCGATCATGACCTACCGGACCGAGGACGAGGCCGTCGCGCTCGCGAACGATTCGGTCTACGGGCTCGCGGCCTACGTGCAGTCGACGGACCTCGAACGCGCACGCCGGATCGCGGCGCGGTTGCGCGTCGGCAACGTCCACATCAACTACCCGGCATGGAACCCGGCCGCGCCGTTCGGCGGCTACAAGCGCTCGGGCAACGGGCGCGAATACGCGGAGTTCGGCCTCGTCGAGTATCTGGAAACGAAGGGCACGACCGGGTACACGGAAGGCGACGCGCGATGACGATCTGATCGCCCGCGCGAACCGCACGGCGAGTGCATTCCTGCCGGTGCCGCGCGCGGCGCTCAGCGGCACCGGCCCGGCACATCGCGACACTCTGGCGCAGGAGAAGCCCTCGGGCCGCCGCGAAGCGGTCGGCCCTTGCAGCCCTCGACGCCACGCCGCATGTACCGCCGCTCAGCGTTCTTCCGGGTCCGCCGCGGCCGTACCGGATTCGGCGACGGGTGCGGCGGCGGCCCGCCGGCGGATCTCGGAATCGAGGATCAGCCGCCCGCGCAGCTTGCCTTTCATCCGCTTCACATGCTTGGGCGCTTCGGTCATGTGCTCGACCATCAGCGCACGGACGCGTTCGACATCGCGCTCGCGCGCGGCCTGCAGGATCGCCTTGTGGATCGACACGTTCGCTTCGCCGAAGCGCTTGTGCTCGGCGAGCGGCGTATCGTTCCGGAACTCGATCAATTGCCGGATCATCTCGTTGATCAGTTCGCAACTGAAGCGCAGGAACGGATTGGGATTCGCGGCCGCGAGGATGTCGTGGAACGTCGTGTCCTCCTGCCGCTGACGCAGCATGTGGCCGCGATCGTGCACGCCCGACCCGCCGTCGCAGCACGCGATGTTGGATTCCAGCGCCGCGAAGTCGCGCTCGGTCAGGTGCGGCACGGCGCCGGCAGCGAGCTCGGGTTCGAGCAGCTTGCGCACCGTATAGATGTCGTCGATCGTCACGTCCTTGAAGAACAGGTAGTTCTGCAGCAGCTGAAGCGTGCGGTCGAGCGGCACCTCGACGACCATCCCGCCGCCCGACGGCCCTGTCGTGACCTTGATGAGCCCCTGCACCTCGAGCGATTTCAGCGCCTCCCGGATCGTGCTCTTGCTCACCGCATAGAGCTGCTGCAGCTCGGCCTCGCGCGGCAGGCGGTCGCCCGGCTTCAGGTCCTTCTCGGTGATCAGCCGCTTGATCTCCTCGGCGACGAGGTCGGCCCGCTTCGGCTGCTTGATTTCGACCGCGAGGCCCGCCCTGGCTCGGTCCATGACCATCTTCACGACTCCTTTGTCTGACCGCGCGCCCGCGTCATCGTCGACGATCGGTCCCGGCGCGGGTACGGAATTTTGCCTGATTGACACCAATTTTGATCAACTCTAGCATCAGGTTCATTCTATTTATCATGATAAATAGGATCAACCGGCGGCGCGCATCGAAGAGTGGCGTGGGCACGGTTTGGCAGTCGGTCGTATCGCGTGTGTCCCCCTCATGAGGAGCGTCAACTTGAATCGCCGAGAACTGTTGAAACTGGCCGCGCTGTCGGCCGTGCCGGGCGCGCTCGGCAGCATGTCGTCCCGGGTCGCGTTCGCGCAGGGCGCGCCCATCCAGCTTGCCTGCCCGGTGCCGATGTCCGGCCCGTTCGCCGCCAACGGCAAGTACGCCGATCTCGGCATGCAGCTCGCCGTCAAGCAATACGGCAAGGTGCTCGGCGCGCCGCTCGCCTATACGGCGCTCGACACCGAGGGCAAGCCCGCGACGGCCGTGCGGCGCGTGCAGGAGATCGCGCAGCAGAAGGGCGTGCGTTTCTTCGCGGGCGGCATCCTGTCGTCCGAATCGCTGGCGATGGGCAAGGAAGTCCAGAAGGCGGACGGCGTGTTCATCACGACGGCCGGCGCGGACGAGATCACCGGCAAGGACTGCAACGCGGCGACGTTCCGCTGGTCGGTGCCGACCTTCGGCGCGATCGAGCAGACGGTGCGCCCGTTGATCCAGATGCTGCCGAAGGCGAAGCGCTGGTACACGATCACGCCGCAATACGTGTTCGGCGACGGGCTGCTGTCGGCCGCGAAGGCGGTCTTCAAGGAGAAGGGCATCGAGCACGTCGGCAACAGCTATCACTCGCTCGCCGAAAAGGAGTTCAGCGGCTACCTGACGAACGCGGCGGCCGCGCAGCCGGACGTGCTGCTGATCCTGAACTTCGGCTCGCAATCGTCGGACACGCTGCGCCAGGCCGTCAGCTTCGGGATGAAGCGCAACTGCACGATCCTGCTCGCGTGGGCATCGGGCCTCGAGCAGTTCGAGGCGCTCGGGCCGGACATCTGCGACGGCGTGTATTTCGGCGCGCAATACTGGCACGGCATCGATTCGCCGCTGAACCGCGATCTCGTGAAGCGCGCGAACGCCGCGTTCAAGGCGAACCCGAACTACAGCCTCGCGGGCTCGTACATCTGCTCGAAGATCCTGATCGACGCGATGGTGAAGGCCGGCAGCGCCGATCCGAAGAAGGTCGTCGCGGCGATGGAAGGGATGAAGTACGACGGGCTCACGGGTCCGGAGGAAATCCGCAAGGGCGACCACCAGGTGCTGAAGAACTACTACCTGCTGAAGGGCAAGCCGAAGAGCCGGATGAAGAACGCGGACGACTATGCCGACATCGTCAGCTCCGGCCAGTCGTTCCTGCCGCTCGACAAGACGGGCTGCAAGCTCGCGTGACGCCGTGCATGCGTTCGCGGCGCCACGCGCGCCGCGGGCGTCCGTTACCTTCCTCTCCGACACGGAAGCCATGAACGTCTATCTGCTGCAGATCGTCAACGGCATCGGCGTGGGCATGCTGTATTTTCTGCTCGCCGTCGGCCTGTCGATCGTGTTCGGCCTGCTGCGCTTCGTGAATTTCGCTCACGGCGCGTTCTATCTGCTCGGCGCGTATCTTTGCTACCAGGCGCTGCAATGGTCGGCGAATTTCTGGGTCGCGCTCGCGGTCGTGCCGCTCGTCGTCGGCGCGTTCGCATGGATCGTCGAGAAGCTGGTGCTGCGCCACGTGTACGCGCAGCAGCACGAATTCCACATCCTCGCGACGGTCGGCCTCGCGCTCGTGCTGCAGGAGTGCGCGATCCTCGCGTGGGGCCCGCTCGGCGACAACGTGCCGCCGCCCGATGCGCTGAACGGCGTCGTGATCTGGGGCGGCTTCGTCTACCCGAAATACCGGCTGTTCGTGATCGGCTTCACGGCCGTGCTCGCCGCGTTGCTGTGGTGGGTACTCGAAGGTACCCGGCTCGGCAGTACGGTGCGCGCGGGCAGCGAGTCGACGGAGATGGTGTCGCTGCTCGGCATCAACGTGACGCGCGTGTTCAGCCTCGTGTTCGCGCTCGGCGCGGCGACGGCCGCGCT
>NZ_BCPP01000482.1:0-5306 GCF_016586125.1 Burkholderia sp. E168m23 | reverse complement strand
GGGCGAGCATCTGCGCGTGTTCCCGATCTCGAACTGGACCGAGCTCGACGTGTGGCAGTACATCGCGCGCGAGAACCTCGAACTGCCGTCGATCTATTACGCGCACCAGCGCGAGATCGTGCGCCGCAACGGGCTGCTCGTGCCGGTCACGCCGCTCACGCCGATGCGTGACGGCGAGACGAGCGAGCTGGCGCAGGTGCGCTTCCGCACGGTCGGCGACATCAGCTGCACGTGCCCGGTCGAGAGCGACGCGGACGACGTCGAGAAGATCATCGCCGAGACGGCGGTGACCGAGATCACCGAGCGCGGCGCGACCCGGATGGACGACCAGGCCTCCGAAGCCGCGATGGAACAGCGCAAGAAGCAAGGTTATTTCTGAAGCACACGAGGACATTCACATCATGAGCATCATCGAGAACACCGAAGACCTCGGCGTGTTGCGTTTCATCACCGCGGGCAGCGTCGACGACGGCAAGAGCACGCTGATCGGCCGCCTGCTGTACGACAGCAAGGCCGTGCTGTCCGACCAGCTGTCCGCGCTGTCGCGCGCGAAGAACAAGCGCACGGTCGGCGACGAGCTGGATCTCGCGCTGCTGACCGACGGCCTCGAAGCCGAGCGCGAGCAGGGCATCACGATCGACGTCGCGTACCGCTACTTCGCGACCGCGAAGCGCAAGTTCATCATCGCCGACACGCCGGGCCACGAGCAGTACACGCGCAACATGGTGACGGGCGCGTCGACCGCGCACGCGGCGATCGTGCTGATCGACGCGACGCGCATCACGGTCGAGAACGGCGTCGTGCAACTGCTGCCGCAGACCAAGCGCCACAGCGCGATCGTCAAGCTGCTCGGCCTGCAGCACGTGATCGTCGCGATCAACAAAATGGACCTCGTCGACTACAGCGAGGCGCGTTTCAACGAGATCCGCGACGCGTACGTCGCGCTCGCGAAGCAGCTCGGCCTGACCGACGTGCGTTTCGTGCCGGTGTCGGCGCTGAAGGGCGACAACATCGTCGGCGCGAGCGAGCGGATGCCGTGGTACGCGGGCGAGCCGCTCCTCGACGTGCTCGAGTCGCTGCCGGTCGAGACGCAGGCGCATGACGCGCTGCGCTTCCCGGTGCAGTGGGTCGCGCGCCAGGACGGCAGCTCGGCTGACGATTTCCGCGGTTACATGGGCCGCATCGAGTCGGGCGAAGTGAAGGTCGGCGACGCGATCGTCGTGCTGCCGTCGAACCGCACCGCGACGGTTGCCGAGATCGTCGCGCCGGTGCCGGGCGGCACCGCGGCAGTTCCGCACGCGTTCGCGGGCCAGACGGTGACGATCCGTCTCGAAGAGGACGTCGACGTGTCGCGCGGCGACATGTTCGTCACGACCGCCGAGCCGGTCGAGCCGGCCAAGAAGCTCGAGGCCGACCTGTGCTGGTTCGACGAGGCGCCGCTGTCGCCGCAGCGCAAGTACCTGCTGAAGCAGACCACCAGCACGGTGTTCGCGAAGATCGGCGCGGTCAAGCAGGTGCTCGACGTGCATACGCTGTCGCACGCGACCGACCGTCAGGAACTGAAGATGAACGACATCGGCCGCGTGGCGCTGACGCTGCAAAAGCCGATCGTCTGCGACACGTACGATGCGCACCCCGGTACGGGCGCGTTCGTGCTGATCGACGAGGCGACGCATCACACGGTCGCCGCGGGCATGATCCGCGCGTTCTCGGCGTAATCGTCAATCTGCGCGGCGGCGAACCGGCCGCCGCGGCAGGACCTTAGCGAAGCGACAAACATGGGCAAGGTGTATCTGATCGGAGCAGGACCGGGCGCGGCGGACCTCATCACGGTGCGCGGCATGCGGCTGCTCGAGCAGGCCGACGTCGTGCTGCACGACGCGCTCGTCGAGCCCGCGATGCTCGACTATGCGCCGAACGCGCGCAGGATCGCGGTCGGCAAGCGCTGCGGGCAGCGCTCGACCGCGCAGCATTTCATCAACAAGCAGATCGTCGATGCGGCGCGCGAGCATGCGTGCGTCGTGCGGCTGAAGGGCGGCGATCCGATGCTGTTCGGCCGCGCGGAAGAGGAAATGCGCGCGCTGGAAGCGGCCGGCATCGACTACGAGGTCGTGCCGGGCATCACCGCGGCGCTGGCCGGTGCGGCGACGCTCAAGCGTTCGCTGACGTTGCGCGGCGTGTCGCGCAGCGTCGCGTTCGCGACGCACAGCCGCGCGCCGGGCAGCGACGAGATCCGCGAAGCGGCGCGCGCCGATTCGATCGTCTATTACATGGGCCGCGACAGCGCGCCCGGCATCGCGCAGGAACTGATCGACGCCGGCCGTGCGCCGGCGACGCCGGTGGCGATCGTCGAGGCCTGCAGCACCGCACGCGAACGCACGCTGACGCTGACGCTCGCGCAGATGGCGGCCGGCGACGCGCAGGCGTGGCTCGATCCCGCGGAACCGAGCCTGCTGATGATCGGCGATGCGTTCGCCGAACGCGCACGGCAGGCGCAGGCGGGTGCGTCGGTGCGCCATGCCGCCTGAGCGCGGCTCGAACGCGGTCCGAAACGAAAAAAGCGCCGGCAGATGCCGGCGCTTTTTCTTTGGGTGCGGCGAAGGCGCGGGCTGCTACGCGTCGCCGCCGAGCTGGTCGATGCAATAGCGTGCGACCGCGTCGAGCACGCCGTCGTCTTCGCCGACGGCCGTCGCGCAGCGGATCTCGACGCCCGGATGCGCGGCGCGGCATGCATCGACGAGCTGCGGCAGGTCGCGGCGCACGTGGCCACCCTGGCCGAAGAACACGGGCACCACGGTGATGCGCGCGCAGCCGGCCGCGACTTGCGCGGCCACGGCCTCACCGAGCGACGGCGTCATCAGTTCGAGGAACGCGAGCGACACGTGCGTGGCAGGGGAGCCGGCGCCGCGCAGCCGCGCGGCGAGCCGCTCGAACGGCTCGGCCCAGCGCGGGTCGCGGGCGCCGTGGCCGAACAGGACGATACCGTGCGAACTCATGTGGAAGCCTCCGTCGTGACGACGCTCAGTGCCGGTCGACCCACTTGAGCGCGAACAGGCCGAGCGCGAGATAGATGAGGCCCGGCGTCGCGGCGGTGAGCGGCGCGGGCCACGTATTCAGCGTGCCGATGTGCGAGAACAGCGTGTTGAGCAGCTGGAAGCTCATGCCGAGCATGATGCCGCCGAACACCTTCACGCCGACCACGCCCGCCCGCGTGTGCAGGTACGCGAACGGCAGCGACAACACGAGCATCACGAACACCGCGAACGGATACAGCAGCTTGCGCCACAGCGCGATGTCGTAGCGCTGCGTGTCCTGCTGGTTCTCGCGCAAGTGCTGGATGTAGCGGAACAGGTTGATGATCGACATGCGCTCCGGCGACACGAGCAGCACCGACAGGATCTGCGGCGTCAGGTCGGAGCGCAGCCGGTATTCGGGCAGCGACACCTGCTGCGACCGGTACACGGGGTTCAGCGCATCGGCCGGCTGGCCGGTGATCGGCTTGATCGGCGTCAGCTCCGTCTCGGTGACGCCCTTCAGCAGCCAGTGGCCGGGCGGCTCGTAGCGGCCCGTCTGCGCGATCCGCACGTTCTGCAGCTGGAATTTCGAGTCGAATTCGTAGATGCGCACGTTGCTGATCGTCGAGTCGGGCGACAGGCTGCCGACGTTGACGAAGCGCGTGACCTGCTCGCCGTTCTCGCGGGCGGCGAGCGTGTCCTTGACCCACACACCGGACTGGAAGTTCGACGACACCGAGGCGCCGAGCGCCTGCAGCCGCACGCGTTCGGACAACTGGTCGGCGTACGGGCCGACGAATTCGCCGATCAGGTAGGTGACGATCACGAGCGGCACGCCGATCTTCAGCAGCGAGCGCAGCGCCTGGTTGGTCGCGAGGCCCGACACGCGGAAGATCGTGAATTCCGAGTTCGCGGCCATCTGCGCGAACACGTAGATCGCGCTGATCAGCGCGGCGACCGGGATGATCTCGTAGAAGCGCGACGGCGTCTGCAGCGCGACGCGCAGCACCGCGTAACCGAACTTGTAGTTGCCGTGCCCGACCGAGTTCAGCTCGCTGATCAGGTCGAAGAAGAAGAACAGACCCGAGAACGCGAACAGGATGAAGACGAACGTGATGTAGATCTGCCGCGCGAAGTATTTTTCATAGAGCCGCATCGATCATGCTCCCGAGCGGCCGAACAGCGCGCGTGTCAACAACGGACGATTGCGCACGCGCAACCAGAAAATGAACGCGACGATCGCCGCGACGACCACATGCAGGCCGACGAGGCCGACGCCGAACGACATCTTGCCCTGCTCGATCTGCGCCTGCACGACGTTCAGCAGGTTCGAGTACGTGAGGTAGATCAGCACGGCCATCACGAGGTTGATCGTGCGGCTGCGGCGCGGGTTCTGGTACGACAGCGGGATGCCGAGCACCATCAGGTTGATCGCGATCAGCGGCAGCCCCGCGCGCCACGCGAATTCCGCGAGATTGTCGCGCGTCGGGTTGCGCAGCAGGTCGGGCGTGGGCGTGCTGTTGGTGGTCTGCACGTTGGTGACCGGCTTGCTCGTGATCTTCACGCCGTAGCGCTCGAACTCCATGATCTTGAAGTTCGGCTGGCCGGGCGTGCCGTCGTAGCGGCGGCCGTCCTCGAGGACGACGAAGCGATCGCCGTCCTTCGAGGTTTCCGTATGGCCCGTTTGCGACACGACCACGTTGACCTTGCCGTTTTCCGTCGACGTGACGAAGACGTTCTGGACCTTGCTCTGGTCCGGCGACATCTTCTCGATGAAGAACACGCGATGGTTCGCGGCCGATTCGCGGAACTGGCCCGGCGCGAGCAGCGAGATTTCGTCGCGCTGCTGGAAGCGCGCGCGGATCATCTTGCTCTGCTGGTTCGACCACGGCCAGCCGACGAACGCGAAGAAGGTGATCAGCAGGATGATCGGCGTGGCGAACACGCCGATCGGCTTGATGAGGCGCGTGAGGCTCACGCCCGACGCGAGCCACACCACCATTTCGGAGTCCCGGTACCACCGGGTCAGCACGAACAGGATCGACACGAACAGCGTGACGACGAGCATCACGGCGAGGTAGCCGATCACGGTCAGGCCGATCAGCACGAGCACGTCCCGCGGATCGATTTCGCCGGACGCGGCGTAGCCGACGATGCGAATCATCATCGTCGTGAGCATGATCGTGAGCAGCACCATGAACACGGCGCCAGCCGTATACGCAAGCTCGCGCTGGAGGGAGCGTTCGAAGATCATTCTTGATGAGAAGAGGGCGGGAGGCTGCGCACGCGTGG
>NZ_BCPP01000481.1:0-5314 GCF_016586125.1 Burkholderia sp. E168m23 | reverse complement strand
CGGCGGGTCAAACAGCCTAATCGAAAAACGACAGGCACCCGCTCAGGGAGGAGAAGCGGGGAGCTGCACGCAACGCGTGCCGCTCGATCGCTATCATATACCAACGATCTCGAAAATGACCTAAGGGTTCCGTAAGGTCTTCTTGCCCTGATTTCTGCCAAATCGCCATGAGCTTCCATCCGCTTCATCGTCCGCGCCGGATGCGCCGCGACGACTTCTCCCGCCGCCTGATGCGCGAAAACCGCCTGACCACCGACGACCTGATCTACCCGGTGTTCGTCGTCGAAGGCACCCAGCAACGCCAGCCCATCCCGTCGATGCCCGGCGTCGAGCGCGTGTCGGTCGACCTGCTGATGCACGTCGCCGAGCAGTGCGTCGAACTCGGCGTGCCCGTGCTGTCGCTGTTCCCGGCCATCGATCCGTCGGTGAAAACACCCGACGGTCGCGAGGCGGCCAATCCGGAAGGCCTGATTCCGCGCGCCGTGCGTGAGCTGAAAAAGCGCTTCCCCGAACTCGGCGTGCTGACCGACGTCGCGCTCGATCCGTACACGAGCCACGGCCAGGACGGCGTGCTCGACGAGAACGGCTACGTGATCAACGATGACACGATCGAAATCCTGATCGAACAGGCACGTGCGCAGGCCGAAGCCGGCGTCGACATCGTCGCGCCGTCGGACATGATGGACGGGCGCATCGGCGCGATCCGCGAGATGCTGGAAAGCGACGGTCATATCCATACGCGGATCATGGCCTATTCGGCGAAGTTCGCGTCGGCGTTCTACGGCCCGTTCCGCGATGCGGTCGGTTCGGCATCCAACCTGGGCAAGGGCAACAAGATGACCTACCAGATGGATCCGGCGAACAGCGACGAAGCGCTGCGTGAAGTGCGCCTCGACATCGACGAAGGCGCCGACATGGTGATGGTCAAGCCCGGCATGCCGTATCTCGACATCGTGCGCCGCGTGAAGGACGAGTTCCGCTTCCCGACCTACGTGTACCAGGTGAGCGGCGAATACGCGATGCTGAAGGCGGCCGCGATGAACGGCTGGCTCGACCACGACAAGGTCGTGCTCGAATCGCTGCTCGCGTTCAAGCGGGCAGGCGCCGACGGCGTGCTCACGTACTTCGCGCTCGATGCCGCGCGTCTGCTGAAAGCGCAGCGCTGATCGCGCGTCGGCACGCACCTGCAAAAACGGCGGGACACCTCGGTGTTCCGCCGTTTTTTTGTTTACCGTCGATCGAGACTGTCAGCCAGCCCGAATCGTCCGTCGCCGGTTCGGCCCGACTGACACCGTCATACCGTCGGCACGGCCGCCCGATCGAGGCTGCGCAGGAACGTATCGGCCGCCTGATAGCCAACCACGCGGCTGATCTCGTTGCCGTTGCGATCGAAGAAGATGATGCCCGGCGGCCCGAACAGGTTGAAGCGCTTGAGCAGCGCCTGATCGTCCGGGTTGTTTGCGGTGACGTCCGCGCGCACCAGGTGGAGCTTCGCGAGCCGCGCCTGCACGCGCGCGTCGGTGAACGTCAGATGCTCCATCTCCTTGCAGCTCACGCACCAATCGGCGTAGAAGTCGAGCATCACGGGCTGGCCCGACGTCTTCAGCAGCGCGTCGAGTTCGCCGCTCGAGCGCACCGATGCGAACGCAGGACCGTCCTGCGCGGCAGCTGCGCCGGCCGTCGCCGCGCCGCCGGACGCTACCGTACGCGCCGCCAGCACGGCCAGCGGCTTGACGGGATCGGTCGAGCCCGCAGCCAGGCCGACGAGCAGCGTCGCGGCCCAGATCGCGAGCGCGGCGCCCACGCCGCGGCCCAGGCGGCGCCAGATCGACGCGGCACCGGCATTCGGCGTGAACAGCCCGAGCGCCGCGGCCGCGATCAGCAGCCACAACGCCGCGAGCACCATCTTCAGCGCGCCCGCCAGCACCGGCCAGACGATCCACAACGCGGCCGCGAGCAGCACGATGCCAAAGAACACCTTGACGCCGTCCATCCACGCGCCGGCGCGCGGCAGCACCGTCCCGGCCCCGACGCCGACGACCAGCAGCGGCACGCCGAGCCCGAGCCCCATCGCGAACAGCGCCGCGCCGCCGAGCAACGCATTGCCGGTGTGCGCGATGAAAGCGAGCACGGCGAACAGCGGCGCCGTCATGCACGCGCCGACGACCAGCGCCGACAACGCGCCCATCGCCGCGACCGCGACGAAGTGGCCGCCCTGGCGCGCGCTCGATGCCTCGGCCGCGCCGTTCTGCCAGCGCTCCGGCAATGCGATGTCCTTGCCCGAGATCAGCGACACCGCGAACGCGGTCAGCAGCACGGCGAACGCGCCAAGCACCCATGGGTTCTGCAACCATGCGCCGAGGCTCTGGCCGACCAGCGCGGCGGCGATCCCGAGTACCGTGTAGACCAGCGCCATGCCGACCACGTAGGTCAGCGACAGCGCGAAGCCGCGTGCATGCGTCGCACGCGTGCCCTGGCCGATGATGATCGCGGACACGATCGGAATCATCGGGTACGAACACGGCAGCAGGCTCAGCACGACACCCGCGACGAAATAGAGCGCGACGATCGTGAAGAAGCCGTGGCCTTCGAGCAGCGACTGCGCGAAATCGGCGCTCGTGACCTTGTCGAACCAGCTACCCGCGGCAGCCGTGTCACCGGACGAGGAGGCGGCGCCGAGCGCTGCGCCATCGACCTTCATCACGTGCTCGGCCGGCGGATAGCAGATCCCTTCGTCCGCACACCCTTGCGACGTCACCGCGAGCTCGAACGGCCCGGCCGCCTGCTTTACCGGCACGTGAACGACGACTTCATCGCGATAGGTCTCGACGTTCTTCTGGAACGTCTGGTCGAACTTCACGTGGCCGGCCGGGAATTGCGGCTCCCCGAGCGTGGCCTGACCGCTCTTCACTGCGAACGCGAACCGCTCGCGATACATGTAATAGCCGTTGGCGATCTTGAAGCGGACGTCCACCTGTCCCGGCGATTCGCTCGCGCTGAACTTGAACGCAACCGACGGATCGAGGAAATCGTCGGCCGCGCGCGCGGCGGACAATCCGCCCAGCACGAACACGAACGACAACAGGACCGCAAGAAACCGCAGCGCGCGCACGCGCACCGAAAGCGCCATACCGTTAAACATGAAATAGACGTTGAGTTTCGCTGGTCACCCACTGGCCATACGCGGCCGATGCCGTCGTCTGCCACGAGACGATTTCGGGCGTCTCGTAAGGATGATGCGCGAGAATGAACCGCTCCAGTTCGAGCGCCCGGACCGGGCTCGTCTTGAACAGCAACTGGATCTCGTCGGCCGTTTCGACCTTGCCCTGCCAGTGATAGCGCGACTTGATCGTGCCGAGCTCCGACACGCACGCCGCAAGCCGTGCGTCGAGCGCACCGTCGGCGAGCGCTGCCGCCGTCGCCGCATCGGGTACCGTCGTCAGCATCAGCACCACTATCATCCGCGCCCTCCTAACGGGTCTGCCGGCTTCTGCCGACGCCGGTTACGCGCTCAGGGACCGCACCGGTTGCCCCGTATCGTAGCGCAGCCCGCGCGACGCTGCCGGCACCGGCCTGCGACAATCGATCGCAGCCGGCATCTCAAAAACAAAAAGGGCCAAGCAATTGCTCGGCCCCTTTCAGATCCTGCTGCGTACCGGAAGCTTACTCGGCTTCTTGCACGTTTTCCGTTTCGTCGACTTCCGGACGATCGAGCAGTTCGACCAGTGCCATCGGTGCGTTGTCGCCCACGCGGAAGCCGAACTTCAGCACGCGCAGGTAGCCACCCGGACGGTTCGCGAAACGCGGACCGAGCACGTCGAACAGCTTCGCCACCGAGTCACGATCGCGCAGGCGGTTGAACGCCAGGCGACGGTTTGCCAGCGACGGCTTCTTGCCGAGCGTGATCAGCGGCTCGACGACCTTACGGAGTTCCTTCGCCTTCGGCAGCGTCGTCTTGATGACTTCGTGCTCGATCAGCGAGTTGGACATGTTACGGAGCATAGCCAGACGGTGGCTGCTCGTGCGGTTCAGTTTCCGCAGACCATGACGATGGCGCATTTCAGTTTCCTTGATTCAAAGTTTTGGTCCAGCTCTTCTATCGCACCTCGAAGGGTGCACGGGCCGGTAACGAAAAAAAGCAAGATGCGGATTTTAAAGGAAAATCCGCATCTTTGCCAACTACAGCTATAGCCTGGCTACAACCGGGCTTACTTGTCGAGACCAGCCGGCGGCCAGTTCTCGAGCTTCATGCCCAGCGTGAGACCGCGCGAAGCGAGCACTTCCTTGATCTCGTTGAGCGACTTGCGACCGAGGTTCGGCGTCTTCAGCAGCTCGTTTTCCGTGCGCTGGATCAGATCGCCGATGTAGTAGATGTTCTCGGCCTTCAGGCAGTTCGCCGAACGAACCGTCAGCTCGAGATCGTCCACCGGACGCAGCAGGATCGGATCGATCTGCGGTGCACGCGACGGCGCTTCGGCTGCCGTTTCCGTGCCTTCCAGCGCCGCGAACACGGACAGCTGGTCGACCAGGATGCGGGCCGACTGGCGGATCGCTTCTTCCGGCGTGATCACGCCGCTCGTCTCGATGTTCATCACGAGCTTGTCGAGGTCGGTACGCTGCTCGACCCGTGCGCTTTCAACCGCATAGCTCACGCGGCGAACCGGCGAGAACGATGCGTCGAGGACGATGCGGCCGATGATCTTGGCCGTGTCTTCGCCATAGCGACGGACGTTGCCGGGCACATAGCCGCGACCCTTTTCGATCTTGATCTGAACGTCGAGCTTGCCGCCCTTCGACAGGTGCGCAATCACGTGATTCGGGTTGATGACTTCGCAATCGTGAGCCAGCTCGATATCGCCGGCCGTCACGACGCCTTCACCTTCCTTGCGCAGCGTAACCGTCACTTCGTCACGGTTATGCAGCTTGAACACCACGCCCTTCAGGTTCAGCAGCAGGTTGACGACGTCTTCCTGCACGCCATCCAGCGTCGAGTACTCGTGCACCACGCCTGCGATCGTGACTTCGGTCGGCGCGTAGCCCACCATCGACGACAGCAGCACGCGGCGAAGCGCATTGCCCAAGGTGTGGCCGTAACCGCGTTCGAACGGTTCCATGACCACCCTCGCGTGGTTCTCGCCCAGCGATTCCACGGCGATGATCTTGGGTTTCAGCAAACTGGTTTGCATGGGCTTTCCTTTTCAATACCCTCGGCTCGTTACACCGATAAGGCTGACCGGTAACAACCAGAAAATAAACAGCCGAGGCCCCTCCTTGCGCAACGCAATCGGGGTACCTCGGCCGTCAATCGGATTAA
>NZ_BCPP01000480.1:0-5333 GCF_016586125.1 Burkholderia sp. E168m23 | reverse complement strand
GTTGCATGCGCGTCGATTTTTGACAGCCGTGACGCGTTTCGTCGCAACTCAGTGCGCCGGGCCGAAATCCTGATCGTCCTCCGACGGCGGCAGGTCGAGCACGAGCTTGACGGCGCTGTAGTTGGCCTTGAGCGAGAACACGCGGCCGATCACGAGAAACGTCTGCCGGGAGTTTTCGAGTTCGACGAAGTCGCCCGGTTGCGGGACGTGCGCGCCCTGGTCGTAGGAAAAGCTGGTGCTGGTCTGTTCGCCGATGGCTTCTGCGGCGTGTTCGGTGAATTCGATCGTGAGGTGGGTAGTCATGCGAGCCCCGTTGGGTCGATTGAAGGGAATGGATGCCGCGATTTTCGCATAGCGGCCGATCGCCGCCGTGCCGATTCTTGGTCAGCGCGTTTGATCGACGGGGCGTTGCGTCTTTGCTGACATTCGGCCCCCGGCGACAGCGCATTATTTCCCGGCGCCGCTCGCGCTTTTCCTTGAAAAGCGCCGAGTCGCCCATCCTTTTATCTCGGCCCAGTATTCCTTTCCCAGCAGCGCGACGGCAGCGACGAACACGATTTCGCCGATCACGACCAATGCCGGGATCACGAACGCCTTGTTCGGAATGGACGTGAACGGAAGGATCGGTACCGCGATCCAGTACAAGAGCACGACGCCAAGTAGCGCCAGGCCGGTCTTCTTTCTGATGTTCAGTTGTTTTGCTCGGGGCATCGAAATGTCCTTCTGACGTGGATCGAGCAGGGTGGATTGCCCTGACGTTGCCTGGCCGGGGAAGTCGCGTCCGACGCTCAGCGGGTTTCGTGCTGATGACGCCGGTTCGCGGCAAGGAAATTAATAAACGGAGTAGTTCGTCTCATTATGGGCGGCAGTGGTGACGGACGTCAATCCCGACCGCCGGGCGGGCGGATGGACATTTGAACGTCGAGCTCGGAATTGGGAGGGAAAGGCGCGCTCAACCACGCATAGCCAGCCGGCATAGGATTGTCCGGGCACACGGCACGCATCTGCGCCCATGACCGTTCGCGAGCGGGACAGCGAAAAACGGCACCTTGGCCCTGTTTTTTCATGCAGGCGGCGGCTTCGAAAGCGTGCGGCGATACCTGTCGTCGGGTAGAGGGCGGCAGCAGGGCGGGATCGCGTCGCCCGGCATCGCCGATGGGGCGGCTCGTCCGATCCGGCACTCGCTGGTCCTTCCCCGCGCTCATTTTGGCTCGCCGCCCCTAAATCGCTGTAAACTCACGCTTTTGCTGCCACGCCCCCACATTCCAGATGTCCCAATCCCCCAAAGTAGGGTTCGTATCCCTCGGCTGCCCTAAAGCGCTCGTCGATTCCGAACAGATCATCACGCAACTGCGCGCCGAAGGTTATGAAATCTCCGGCAGCTACGACGGCGCCGACCTCGTCGTCGTGAACACCTGCGGCTTCATCGACGAAGCCGTGCAGGAAAGCCTCGACGCGATCGGCGAAGCGCTGACCGAGAACGGCAAGGTCATCGTCACCGGCTGCCTCGGCGCGAAGTCGAGCGCGAGCGGCTCGAACCTGATCGAGGAAGTCCACCCGAAGGTGCTCGCGGTCACCGGCCCGCACGCGGTGGGCGAAGTGATGCAGGCCGTGCATTCGCACCTGCCGAAGCCGCACGATCCGTTCGTCGACCTCGTGCCCGCGGCCGGCATCAAGCTCACGCCGCGTCACTACGCATACCTGAAGATCTCCGAAGGCTGCAATCACCGCTGCACGTTCTGCATCATCCCGTCGATGCGCGGCGATCTGGTGTCGCGTCCGGTCGCCGAAGTGATGCTGGAAGCCGAGAACCTGTTCAAGTCGGGCGTGAAGGAACTGCTCGTGATCTCGCAGGACACGAGCGCATACGGTGTCGACGTGAAGTACCGCACGGGCTTCTGGAATGGCAAGCCGATCAAGACGCGCATGACCGACCTGGTCGCCGCGCTCGGCGAACTCGCCGCGCAGTACGGTGCGTGGGTGCGCCTGCACTACGTATATCCGTATCCGAGCGTCGACGAAGTGATTCCGCTGATGGCCGAAGGTGCGTTCAAGGGCCACGTGCTGCCGTATCTCGACGTGCCGTTCCAGCATGCTCATCCGGAAGTGCTGAAGCGCATGAAGCGTCCGGCGAACGCCGAGAAGGTGCTCGAGCGTGTGCAGAAGTGGCGCGAGATCTGCCCGGACCTGACGATCCGCAGCACGTTCATCGCGGGCTTCCCCGGCGAGACGGAAGAACAGTTCGAAACGCTGCTCGACTTCATCCGCGAAGCGGAACTCGATCGCGTCGGCTGTTTCGCGTATTCGCCGGTCGAAGGCGCGACCGCGAACGACCTGGACGGCGCGCTGCCGGACGAGGTTCGCGAGGAGCGTCGCGCGCGCTTCATGGAAGTGGCCGAGGAAGTGTCGGCGAACCGCATGCAGCGCAAGGTCGGCAAGACGCTCAAGGTGCTGATCGACGAAGTCAGCGCGGAAGGCGGCATCGGCCGTACGGCCGCCGATGCGCCGGAGATCGACGGCGTCGTCTACGTCGAGCCGGCGGCGAAGGCATCGAAGCGCTACAAGGTCGGCGATTTCGTCTCCGTGAAGATCACGGGCGCCGACGGCCACGATCTGTGGGGCGAGGTGTAAGCGATGGCCGCTGCATTCCCGGAGATCCTCGCGCTCGGCGAGGCGATGATCGAATTCAACCAGTCGCAGCCGGGGCATCCTGAATTCCTGCAGGGCTTCGGCGGCGACACGTCGAACTTCTGCATCGCGGCGGCGCGCCAGGGCGCGTCGACGGGCTTCGTGTCGGCGATCGGCGACGATCCGTTCGGCCGGCTGCTCGCCGACATGTGGGCGTCGGAGCGCGTCGATACGACGTACGTGCGGATCGACCGCTCGGCGCCGACCGGCGTGTATTTCGTCACGCATGGCGCCGACGGCCACCAGTTCGACTATCTGCGCGCGGGGTCGGCCGCGAGCCGCTATGCGACGGGCGATTTGCCGCTCGACGCGCTGGCGGCCGCGAAAGCCGTGCACCTGTCGGGCATCAGTCTTGCGATCAGCACGGCAGCGTGCGACGCGGCATTCGCGGCGATCGACCATGCGCGTCGCCACGGCGCGAAAGTCAGCTTCGACACGAACCTGCGCCTGAAGCTGTGGCCGCTGGCGCGTGCCCGCGCGGTGATGCGCGAGGCGCTGCGCCAGACCGACATCTGCCTGCCGAGCTGGGACGACGTCACGGCGCTCACGGGCGCGAACGATCGCGATGCGATCGTCGACGCGATGCTCGAACACGGGCCGCGGGTCGTCGCGTTGAAACTCGGCAAGGAAGGCGCGTATGTCGCGACGCCGAACGAGCGGCGCGTCGTGCCGGGCTTCGCGGTCGAGGCTGTCGACGCGACCGGCGCGGGCGACTGCTTCGGCGGCGCGTTCGTCGCGCGGATCGTCGCGGGCGACGATCCGTTCGCGGCCGCGCGTTATGCGAACGCGGCGGCGGCGCTGTCGACGACCGGTTACGGCGCGGTCGCGCCGATTCCGCACCGCGAGGCGGTGGAACGCCTGATGCAGGGCTGACGCGACACACGCAAGCCGGCGCCTTCGCCGCGCACGCTTGCGCGGTCAGCAGGAACCGGGTCTCGACCCGGCACGGTCCGCGATTGCCGGGCGAATCTGAAGCAAGGAGCAACACAAGGTGGGTCGATATTCGGAATGGCAACGGGCGCTCGTCGTCGCCGGTGCGCTGGTGGCGGGCATCGCGATGCCGGGGTTGGGCGCCGCGCAGGCGGTCGTGCCGGGTGTGCAGCAGGATGAACCGGCGCCGGCGCGGCCGCTGAAGCCGAATCCCGAGTTCGCCCGCCTGCCGCGCTACGAAGGCACGCTCGGCGACCGGCCGATCGTCGTGCATCTCGGCCCGAAGACGGACGAGGAAGGCGTGCACGGCGAATACCAGTTCGCCGATACGGGCGAGGTGGTGCTGCTCGCGGGCGACCGCGACGGCGATACGCTGGAAATCGAGGAGTCGAACGACGGCACGAACATCACCGGCGTATGGATCGGCCGCTTCGACGCGACGGGCGACCTGAAGGCCGACCGGATGAACTCGGACGAATCGGACCCGCAGCCGGTCGTGCTGCACCTGGCGCCTGGCAAGCGCGCGGCGTTGCAAGTGCGCGACGGCCACGTGCGCGAAATCGAGACGGTGGGCGGCGTCGTCAACCTGCATCCCGACGACTGAGCGCGTGCTGGCTCGGTGTGCGCGGCGCGCATTGTATCGGGCCAACCGCGCCGATTTTGGCTACTCTAACGACATATTCCGCAACCGAACGGCCTCGTGCCCGGCCTCCAAGTCATGACTGCATCCACTTCCAAGCGCGCGCTGCAAACCCGCATCGTTCAACCCGACGACGTCATTCCGGAAGGCTTCCGCTCGTTCGTGCCGCCGGTCGCGCGCGCATCGACGGTCGTGTTTCCCGATCTCGCGACGATGCGCGCGCTGGTCTGGCACGACGACAACCAGTGGCGCTACGGGCTGCATGCGACGCCGACGTCGCTCGCGCTCGCGCAGCGGCTCGCCGAGATCGAGGGCGGCACGCACGCGCTGCTGCAGCCGTCGGGTCTCGCGGCGATCATGAACGTCTACTTCGGGATCGTGAAAGCGGGCGACGACGTGCTGGTTCCGCATAACGTATACGGCCCGAACGCCGATTTCGGCAATTGGCTCGCGAACGATTTCGGCATTACCGTGCGTTTTTACGATCCATTGATCGGCGCCGGCATCGCCGAGCTGATCCAGCCGAACACGCGGCTGATCTGGCTCGAGGCGCCGGGCTCGGTGACGATGGAAGTGCCCGACGTGCACGCGATCACGGCGGCCGCGAAGGCGCGCGGCATCGTCACCGCGATCGACAACACCTTTTCGGCGGGGCTCGCGTTCAAGCCGTTCGAGCACGGCGTCGACATTTCGGTGCAGGCGCTGACCAAGTATCAGTCGGGCGGCAGCGACGTGCTGATGGGCGCGACGATCACCGCGAACGCGGAACTGCACGCGAAGCTGAAGCTCGCGCGGATGCGCTGCGGAATCGGCGTGTCGGTCGACGATTGCTCGCTCGTGCTGCGTAGCCTGCCGAGCATGCAGGTGCGCTTCGATGCGCACAGCAAGAGCGCGCTCGCGCTCGCGCAATGGCTGAAGGCGCGGCCGGAGATCGCCGCGGTGCTGCATCCGCAGATCGCCGACTGCCCGGGGCACGCGTCGTTCATGCGCGATTTCAAGGGTGCGGGCGGGCTGTTCTCGGTGGTATTCGACGAACGCTACAGCGCGGAGCAGGTCGACCGTTTCGTCGAGTCGC
>NZ_BCPP01000479.1:0-5345 GCF_016586125.1 Burkholderia sp. E168m23 | reverse complement strand
CGACGATGCGCCGGCCGGCCGCGGGCTCGTCGTGGGCGACATGACCGAGCCTCTGTACGACGCGCTGAACCGGTTGCTCGCGCTGCTGGACGACCCGAACGCGATTGCCGTTCTCGCACCGTATGTCGAGCGGGAAATTTACTATCGGCTGCTGACGAGCGACCAGGGCGCCCGCCTGCGTCAGATTGCGTCCGCCGGCAGTCAGTGCAACCGCGTGTCACGCGCGATCCGGTGGTTGCGCGCTCACTACGACGAGTCGTTGCGTGTCGATGATCTCGCGGCGCAGGTTCAGATGAGCAGTTCGACCTTCCATCACCACTTCCGTCAACTCACCGGCATGAGTCCTCTCCAGTACCAGAAATGGATACGCCTCAACGAGGCACGTCGGCTGATGCTGGCGGAGCGGCTCGACGCCGCGTCGGCAGCATTCAGGGTCGGGTATGCGAGCCCGACCCAGTTCAACCGGGAATATAGCCGGCTGTTCGGTAACTCTCCGCGAAGGGATATCGATAGCCTGCGAGGTGGCGGGGATGTCGCCTTGTCGATCGTCGCGAGTTATTGATGGCGGCACGGTGGGTGGGAATGTGTCGGCTATTACGGGTGAACGGCGCAGGACTGGCGCCTCGCATGCGGGATCGAGCGGACTCAGACTGAAATGCAGCGCCCAACGCCGATATGTTTTCAACTCGGATGAATTGCTCGGCGTCTCCCTTCCTGCTTATCGTCAAACATCGCCGACGTGTATCGTGCGGCCGGGTCCCATACTTTCACCTCTCCTTTGGCTACAGACGAACCGCCCGGAGCTGACGATTTCGGCGGACCGCCCCCTCCCCTCCCAACGGCTACGTCGGACCGGCCGCCTATAAATCCCCAATGTCAGCATCGTCTCGCGATGCTTCGCGACTCCGTTAATAGGAAGGCCGACGCATGCGTTGTCACGTGACAACTGGCGCTAAATATCAGAACTCCCACCAGTCAATGGACGGGGCGACGCGATCCAGTGATGCACTGATCCCCGCACTTCGACACCCGGAACAGTTGCTCCACCGCGAAACGTATTGAAAACTACGAATTACGTATTCGCCACAACGAATCTCGGTGAAGCCGCGCCAATCTTCGTTGCCCACATGCCAAAAAACCATACGCCCCCATTTCCGGGCATCACCAAGCTCATTTGCCGTGAAACAGCATGAAGAATATGGCGCAAACCATTGCCACACAAGGATTTCTGGCAAGCGTCGATTTTCGGAAAATGTTTCACGAACCGACCCGTTCGCGTTGCTACACGTCGCCAACACATGGATTCGACGCCAATAGTGACCCAGATTGCATGAATCTCCCTGCATATCGGGGCCCTCCAGCGCGGAAATCTGATATTCGCTACGAAACCAGCCCCCTGCCCTATTGGCCCATGCGAGCGGCAATGCAGGGTTTCGTACTCTCTATAAATAGGGACACATCATAGTCATCCCTATATCCCGCACGAACATGCGCAGCAATCGCTCAGCGCGTTGCGCCAGCACCCCGAGCGTACACACGAAGATAAGGGAATCAAGCTGCTGACTACACAGTTCGTACCGCGCCACCCCAGACGCGCCTTGCAACGCCTCCCCGGGATACTCCGCTCCCATATAGCCATCCGTTGCCCGAGCTTTCAGGCGCCCGCTCCCGTTGTCACGTGACAACCGGCGACTCACCCACGAGCCGGCGGGACCAGAAATATCCCCACCGGCTTTCTTCCTGAGCAACATGCCAGCTACGCACCGGGCATCGGCAATCACGACTACGTCTTGACGATCGAAAGGTTGCTCCTGGGAGGCGCGCTTGAATGTGTTTGTCACGTGACAACCCGTCTCATCGCCGGATAGACGTACGTCAGGATTATGTGAAGCACCTCTGTAATTGAAATGAAGCGATTCTTCCGCAGCCCACGTCGCAATCGCATCGAGAACTTTCGCTCGATATGGCCAGACCTCGAAGCAATCAATGCCCGGAGACTTGTCACGTGACAACCGGCTTCTTCCTCGAGACCGCGCAACATCGTCGTCTCGGGTTCGTATCGAATTCCGTATGAGACCAAGTGCGACGAGACATCAATTCTCCACGCAACGGTTTCATCGTCGATGTTCAACGCCAGCTGAATTTGCCCGCGTTCGCTGCGCGTTCGTGCAGCCGTGATTGGTTATTTTGTATTTTTTTAGTCAATACGCGTAAATGACGCCTTGGCCGTTCGGCCTATTTGTCACGTAACAACCGCGGAGATCAAAAGATATTCACTCCATCGAACACTTTTCTGGACATTTCGGTAATAACTGCATATATTACGCAAAACTCCTTGGAGGGATTTAATGGCTTTCAAGATCGCCGTCAGTAATCAAAAAGGTGGGACGGGAAAGACGACCATCTCCGTCAACATCGCGGCTGCGTTCGAAGCCGGCGGCAACAAAGTCGCGTTGATCGATGCCGACCCTCAGGGCACTTCCGTCCGTTGGGTCACGAGCGGCGAGAACACGCTGCCGATGACGGTCCTTTCGCTGGCTCCCGCCGGCCGCGGCATCGGGGGCGAGATCAAGAAGCAGGACGCGAACTTTGATGTGATCGTCGTCGACTGCCCCGGCAACCTCGAAGATCCGCGTATCGCATCCGTCCTGGAAGTGGCCGACTTCTGCCTGGTGCCGCTTTCGCCATCGCCGGCCGATCTGTACAGCACGGTCGCGATGATCCGCATGATCGAATCGATGCGCGCCGTTCGAAATCCTCAACTTTCTTCCGCATTAATGCTGAATAGCGTCAATGGAAAAACTAAAATGCGTGAAGAAATTTTAAAAATTCTACGGGCTGAAGAAATAGGGGAGCATCTGCTCGACAGCCAGATCGCGCAACGCGAGGTCTATCGTCAGACGTTCGCGCTCGGCACCACGATCCATCACCACAATCGATACCTGAAGGGCCTGAAGGAAGCCCGCGCGGAAATCGAAAAGCTGGTCACGGAAATGGCCCAATACATCGCGTCGACGCGCGCTACCGGAGCCGCCCATGGCTAAGGACACCTCGAAAGACAAGAAACCGACCGGCAACCTGCATCTCGCAGCCGGCCTGTTGCGCGGACTCGCGCAGGAAAATGCGGCGCTCGAAACGCGGCTGCCCGAGCCGGCGGCCGCACCGGCCGCCGTCGTCGACACGGCGCCTGCCAGTGGCCCGGCCGGAACCGCGCCCGCCGGTACGCCCGAGCTTGGCGCGCCGCAGAAGGTGCTGGTCAAGGACTGCATCCCGAACCCGTTCAACCCGCGCGTGTTCTACTCGGAATCGAGCCTGCACGAGCTCGCGCTGACGTTGAAACGAGAAGGGCAGATCGAGCCGATCAAGGTCACGCGGCTTCCCGAGTTCCCCGGCAAGCTCGTCGTAATCGACGGACAACGCCGGCTGCGCGCGACGAGCATTAACGGCGACGAAACGATTAATGCGACGTTCCGCACCGATCACACGCCCGAGCAGCTCTACACGATCGCGTATCGGGCGAACCACGACCACGAACGCCAGACGATCTTCGATGATGCGATCGCGTGGAAACGTCTCCTGGACGAGAAGGTCTTTTCCGACCAGAACACTCTGGCGGAGAAAATCGGCAAGGACAAGGCCTCGATCAGCAAGACGCTGTCGCTCAACGCGCTGCCGAACACGCTGCTGGAGCGGATGGCCAGTGCGAACGACGTGGTCGGTCTGCAGGCTGCGTACTTCCTGAAACTGATCTTCGAACGCCTCGGCGAGGCGACGGCCGATCGGCTGCTGACGGCCGTGATCGACCGGAAAAAATCCGTCCGCGATCTCGAGAATTTCCTGCGTGCGCAGAGTGACGGCACCAAGAAGGCCGGGCGTACGCGCTATAGCGTTCGTCATGATTTCGCGCTCGAATCGCGCGCGATCGGCCAGTTGAAGACGTATCCGGACGGGCGTCTGGACCTGCAGCTCAAGGGCGTCGACGCATCCCACCAGGAAGCGCTTGCCGACAAGCTCAAGACCGTCATCGACGCGTACGTCGCGGAGCTGGCCACGGCCCCGTCGAAGTAACGCGCTAGCGGCAAAAGGCCTCGCCTTCGCGCTGCGCCGTCAAGCCCGACCGCGACATGGTCCGGCGCATGGTGCGCACAACGGCGAGGCCTCGTTCAGTTGCCTGCGAGACTGCTTTTGAGCAGGAATTCCAGCAGGTCGTCCGAGGTCGGCTCGCCCCACGTATCGAGCGCCAGCCACCGGAAGAAACTGGTTTGCGCCAGCTTGCTCGCCTTCTTCTTCGGCGACAGCGTCAGGTCCTTCGAACCCGCCACCGTCTCGTTGTAACGCTCGATCAGCTTGGTCTGGTCGTCGATCTCCAGTTCGCGGAAATACGCGCCGGCTTCCTCGACCTTCGCCGCCAGATACTTGTCGCGAATCTGTTCCTGCTTACTCTGCGCGGATTCCTTCGCCGGTGCAGCCGCCTCGGTTCCCTGCCCATCGGCCAACGTGTAGCCGTGCGTCAGCGCCTTGCGGAAGTACGCGGCGACGTTGTCGACCGGCGTCGCATTCTTCTTCGTAGTCCGATTGAGCGTATAGGCGATCGCCGCCTTGATGCGCTGCACGCCGTATTGCGTGATCAACCGGCGCGCTTCCGAGCGCGGAATGCCGAACTTCGCGACCTCCTCGACCAGCGCTTCGTTCTTGACGTCGCCGTCTTCGACCGTATCGGTGCTCTGCTTGCGCGTCACCTTGAACTGCACGGCTTCCACGCTGCGGCCGGATTTGTGTTCGATCAGCTCGAGCGTGTGGTCCGATACTTCGTTCACCTCCTGGATGCACGGCACCAGGACCTTGCTCTTGAACAGCTTGTATTCCTTGTACGACTGCGACGCCTTGTCCTGGCCGAGAATGAGGTCACGGAATTTCGGCAACGGAATCTTCGCGGTGATGCCGATCCCCTCGTAACGCACCGTGTTTTCCCACAGCGCGAGCGAATGCGACCGCCGGAACTCGCGGGCGATCCGCATATCGATCAGCGCGTAGATTTCGGGATTGAGCAGTTCGCTGCGAATCTGGTCGGAGAAGCTGTACTTCAGCACCGATTGCTCGAGCTCCGCGCCGGCGAGCAGGCCCGACGCTTTCCAGACCGTCGAACGGTCCGCGGCCAGGTAGTCCCAGTTGACGACGGTACTGATCAACGAGTTGACCGTGTCCTTCACGTACTTCGTGTTGTTGCTGTTCAGCCCGCTCTCGTGCGACAGCGACGCGATCGAAATCGAGAAGCTCGTTCGGCCCGGTTCGAACGCCTCCTGCCGAAGCGCGTTCTTGATCAGCGAGCTGAACATCTTGCGCTG
>NZ_BCPP01000478.1:0-5382 GCF_016586125.1 Burkholderia sp. E168m23 | reverse complement strand
ACGGGTTCAGCCGCGTGCCGTGGCAATCCGGGCACGGCTCGTTGCCGACGCCTTCCGGCTCCTGCTCGTCCGACGGCAAGGTCTGTTCGCGGCCGCGATCGTCGCCGGCGAGCACCGTGTCGTCGTACGCGGCGCGCTGCTCGCGGGTGAGCGTGACGCCAGTGCCGACGCAGGTCGTGCACCAGCCGTGCTTGCTGTTGTACGAGAACATCCGCGGGTCGAGCTCCGGATAGCTCGTGCCGCATACCGGGCACGCGCGCTTCACCGACAGCACCTTGACCGCGCCGACCTGCGCGGTCGAATGATCGTTCTGCATCGCGTGGTGCAGCCCGTCGAGCGGCGCGAGCAGGTGCATCACGCCCTTGCCGAGCTCGAGCGTCTCGTCGAGCCTGCGCCGCAACTCGGCTTCGTTGTCCGGCGACACGACGATATCGGCCACCGGCAATTCGATCGTGTGCTCGCGGAAGCGGTCGAGCTTCGGCCACGGATCGACCGTGACGAATTCGCCGTCGACGCGCAAATGCGTGCTGCCGCGCGCCTTCGCCCACTTCGCGAGATCGGTATACACACCCTTGCGATTGACGACGAGCGGCGCGAGCAGCCCGACGTGTTCGCCGCGATGATCGCGCAGCAGTTGCGCGGCGATCGATTCGACGGATTGCGACGTGACCGGTGTGCCGTCGTGGATGCAATGCTGCAGACCGAGCTTCACGTACAGCAGCCGCAGGAAATGCCACACTTCGGACGTGGTCGCGACCGTGCTCTTGCGCCCGCCGCGCGACAGCCGCTGCTCGATCGCGACGGTCGGCGGAATGCCGTACACCGCGTCGACCTCGGGGCGGCCGGCCGGCTGCACGATCGAGCGCGCATACGCGTTCAGCGATTCGAGGTAGCGGCGCTGGCCTTCGTGGAACAGGATGTCGAACGCGAGCGTCGACTTGCCGGAACCCGACACGCCGGTGATCACGTTGAACTTGCCGTGCGGGATGTCGACGTCGAGCGACTTCAGGTTGTGCTCGCGCGCGTTGACGATCCGCACGACGTCCTCGCCTTCGATCGCACGGCGCGCGCGTGCCGCGTTCAGCGCGGCCTGCAGCGGCACGCCTTCGTCGGCAGCCGCGGCTGCGCCCTCCATCTCGCGGTCGTACTGCAGCAGCGCCACGCCGGTATGCGATTCGGCGCAGGCCTTCACGTCGTCGGGCGTGCCCGCGCACAGCACCAGGCCGCCGCCGTCGCCGCCTTCCGGGCCGAGATCGATCAGCCAGTCGGCCGCGCGGATCACGTCGAGATTGTGCTCGATCACGATCAGCGAATGGCCGGCCGCGAGCAGCTTGCCGAACGCCTGCATCAGCTTCGCGATGTCGTCGAAGTGCAGCCCGGTGGTCGGCTCGTCGAACATGAACAACTTCGCGCGGGCGATGCGCGCCTCTTCCGTCGCGACCCGGCGCCCGTTGGTCGCCGCCGCGGATTCGGCGAGGAAGCCGGCGAGCTTCAGGCGCTGCGCTTCGCCGCCCGACAGCGTCGGCACCGGCTGGCCCAGCTTCACGTATTCGAGGCCGACGTCGACGATCGGCTGCAGCACGCGCAGCACCTCGGCATCGGTTGCGAAGAACGCAGCCGCCTCGCTGACGGTGAGATCGAGCACATCGGCGATGTTCAGCGCGCGGCCGTCGCGCTCGATACGCACTTCGAGAATCTCAGCGCGGTAGCGGCTGCCGTCGCAATCCGGGCAACGCAGGTAGACGTCGCTCAGGAACTGCATTTCGATGTGTTCGAAGCCCGAGCCGCCGCAGGTCGGGCAACGGCCGTCGCCCGAGTTGAAGCTGAACGTGCCGGCGCCGTAGCCGCGTTGCAGCGCGAGCGGCGCCTTCGCGAACAGCTTGCGGATTTCGTCGAACGCGCCGACGTAGCTCGCCGGGTTCGAGCGCGTGGTCTTGCCGATCGGCGACTGGTCGACGAACACGACGTCGCCGACCTGGTCGGCGCCCGTGAGGCTGCGGAACGCGCCCGGCGATTCGGTCGCCTTGCCGTGATGGCGCGCCATCGCCGGATACAGCACGTCCTGCAGCAGCGTGGATTTGCCGGAGCCGGATACGCCCGTCACGCACACCAGCCGCTGCAGCGGGATCTCGACCGTGACGTCGCGCAGGTTGTGCTCGGTCGCGCCTTCGAGCACGATGCGCGGCGTGTTCGCGTCGACCACGCGGCGTGCCCAGTTCGACGCATGCGCGACCTGCTTGCGGCCGCCGAGATACTCGCCCGTCAGCGTGTGCGCCGAGCGGATGTCGCCGGGCGTGCCGTCGTACACGATCGTGCCGCCGCGCTCGCCCGGGCCGGGGGCCCATGTCGATCAATCGATCGGCCGCGAGCATCACCGACGGATCGTGCTCGACGACGACCAGCGTGTTGCCCGCGTCGCGCAGCCGCTGCATCGCCTCGACGATCCGCGTGAGATCGCGCGGATGCAGCCCGATGCTCGGTTCGTCGAGCACGAACAGGGTTTTCGTGAGCGACGTGCCGAGCGCCGTCGTCAGGTTGATCCGCTGCACCTCGCCGCCCGACAGCGTGCGGCTTTGCCGGTCGAGCGTCAGGTAGCCGAGCCCGACGTCGCACAGGTATTTCAGGCGCGTGCGCACCTCGGCGAGCAGCAGCTTCAATGCGTCGTCGAGCAGCGCGCTCGGCAGCACGATGTCGTCGAAGAAGCGCCGGATGCGCTCGATCGGCAGCAGCATCAGGTCGTGCACGGTCAGGCCCGGCAGCGCTTCGAGCTGCGCGCGGCTCCAGTCGACGCCGCGCGGCATGAAGCGGTCGGCCGGCGCGAGCACGGCGTCGGCATTCTCTTTCGAGCCGAGCCGCCATTGCAGTGACTCCGTTTTCAGGCGCGCGCCGCCGCACACGTCGCACGGCGTGTAGCTGCGGTATTTCGACAGCAGCACGCGGATGTGCATCTTGTACGCTTTCGATTCGAGGTAGCCGAAGAAGCGCTTCACGCCGTACCACTGGCTCTGCCACTTGCCGTTCCAGTCCGGCGAACCGTTGACGACCCAGTCGCGCTCGGCGTCCGTCAGCTCGGACCACGCCACGTCGCGCCGGATGCCGGCCTTCGCCGCGTAGCGCATCAGGTCGTCCTGGCACTCTTTCCACGCGGGCGTCTGCATCGGCTTGATCGCGCCGCCGCGCAGCGTCTTGCGCGCGTCGGGAATCACGAGGCCGAGATCGACGCCGATCACGCGGCCGAAGCCGCGGCAGGTCTCGCACGCGCCGTACGCCGAGTTGAACGAGAACAGCGCCGCCTGCGGCTCCGCGTAGCGCAGGTCGCTGTCGGGATCGTGGAGCCCGGTGGAAAAGCGCCAGATCAACGGCTCGGCCGTTGCGTTTTCCGCTTCCGCGGCCAGCACGTACACGTTCACGCGGCCGCCGCCGCGCTTCAGCGACGCCTCGATCGCCTCCACCACCCGCGCCTTGTCGGCCTGCTGCACGCGAAAGCGGTCGGCCACCACGTCGAGCATCTTGCGCGGCCCGGTGGGCGACGCGACCTCGCGCTGCGCCTGCACGCGCGTGTAGCCGCTCGCCGACAGCCACTGCGCGATTTCCTCGTCGGACACCGCCTCCGGCAATTCGACCGGGAACGTGACGACGACGCGCGGATCGTCCGCCTGCGTGCGCGCGACGAGTTCCGCGTAGATCGTCTCCGGCGTGTCGTGCCGCACCTGCCGCGCGGTCTTGCGGTCGAACAGCTCGGCCGCGCGCGCGTACAGCAGCTTCAGGTGGTCGTTCAGCTCGGTCATCGTGCCGACGGTCGACCGCGAACTCCGAACCGGGTTGGTCTGGTCGATCGCGATCGCGGGCGGCACGCCGTCGACACGCTCGACCTGCGGGCGATCCATCCGGTCGAGGAACTGCCGCGCGTACGCGCTGAAGGTTTCGACGTAGCGCCGCTGGCCTTCCGCGTACAGCGTGTCGAACACGAGACTCGACTTGCCGGAGCCCGACGGGCCGGTCACGACCGTCATTTCACCGGTACGCAGGTCGAGATCGAGATTCTTGAGGTTGTGCTGACGTGCTCCGCGAATGCGGATCAGATTGCTGGATGACAATTTGCCTGCCCGTCTGAATGAGTTAGCCGGAATTCACGGTGCCGGAACGCTGCGGCGGATGCCCGCAGGCGCGGCGCACGTGCCGCAAGGGTTGGACCTGTGCGGCTCGAGTTCGACGGGTACTATACTGTATATTCATACAGTTTTCCATGACGACCCTGCGGGCTTCATGGGCAGGCGGCCGGGGATTCCCCGTCGGCATCGGCTATCCGGAAATCGCGCGCCTGCGATGCGCGGACGAAACAGCGCGCGGCTTCAGTGACGCGCCGCCCTGCACTAACCGCGCTTGCGCAGCGGGTCCAGCAAGCCTCTCAGGCCGTTGTGGTCGATTTCGTGCATCAGCGCGAGCTGCCGGCCGAGTTCGCCGCGCGGAAACCCTTCGCGGGCCAGCCAGTTGAGATAGTTGCCGGGTAGGTCGGCAAGAAGCCGGTCCTTGTATTTACCGAAGGGCATGGTGACGGTAACGAGGCATTCGAGGTCGGGGGATCGCATGCGGGTATTGTGCACGGCTTTCCGCTTCCGCCGCATGCAGGCCGATCAGGGTCGACCGACGGTTGTAAGACCGCCTCGTCGCGCGTGCCGAAAGCGGACCGCCGCCCCGCTTCCCGCCTGCTAGACTGAAATTTCCCCCTGCAAACCCTGGAGGGAATCATGATGTCCATCTATGTCGTGAAGACCGGCGAGCAGTTCCTCTGCACCGCCGAGGACGGCGATATCGGCATGGCGCCGGCCATCGAGGATGCCGCCTCCTTTGGTTCGTATGACGAAGCGGAGCAAGCCGCGAGCGCGAATGCCGACCCCGGGTACGAGATCGTGGCCGTCTGCATGATCCGACACTGAGCGCCATCCACGGCCCGGTACGGATGGCGATCCGCGTGCCGGACGCCAGTCGTCGCTCGGCGGCGGCGCCGCTGCGACGGACACCGCGTGCGCACGCCGCAACGAGCCCTACCCGCGGCCGTTGTCCGCGGCGAGCACGCATTGCCGCAAGCGAGCCGCCTGGCTTCGACGGTCACGCTTGCGGCAACCTGGCCGCGGCGTCCTACTTCTGCAGCGAGATTTCCACGCGACGATTGCGCGCGCGCCCTTCGGCGGTATCGTTCGACGCCGCCGGATTGGCTTCCCCGTGACCGACTGCAGCGAACGAATCCGCCTTCAGCCCGTGCTCGCGCAAATACCCGGCGACCGCATCCGCCCGGCGCTTCGACAGCGCCTGATTGTGCGCATCCGAGCCGGTCGCGTCGGTATAGCCGTCCACTTCCACGCGCGCGAAATGCCGGTCGGC
>NZ_BCPP01000477.1:0-5383 GCF_016586125.1 Burkholderia sp. E168m23 | reverse complement strand
GAACGCCGCACGACGCACGTGACGGCGATGCTGCGCCACGAGTTGCAGGCCGGCGTCGCCGTGCTCGAAGGCGCGCGTGGCACGTTCGGGCTCGTCCCGGACATGACGCCCGGCCAATGGCGCCGATACGCGGAGACGCTCGATCTCGACAGCGGCCGCTCGCCGGTCCGGCAGATCGGCTATGCGCCGCTCACGCCCGCGGCGCGCGGTGCGCTGGCCGGTGCAAAGCCGCTGCCGGCCGATCCGCTCGCGGCAGCGACGCTCAGCGCCCCCGTCTCGAGCTCGCCGGTCGTGCGTTTCGGCGCGTCCGATGCGGCGCCGCTCATGCGCGCGCTGCGGACCGGCGATATCGCGCTGGGCGTTCACCCCGCCGACGACGATACCTCCCGCGACGCCCGTACCCTGACGCTGTTCCTGCCCGTGGCCACCTCGCCGCTGGCCGCCGCCAAGCCCTTCGGCGCGCGCGAAGCCGGCGCCGACGGGGTGCTGTTCGCGGCACTGAGCCCGCGGCGCCTGATCGAGCGCGCGCTCGATGCGGAACGCGGAATCGACCTGTGGATGACCGCCGGCGGCGATCCGCGAGCGATCGCCAGCGTCGAGACGACGACCGACGAGGCGTCGGCGTCGCCCGACCTGATGCGGCGTACCGATGTGCTGAATTTCGGCGGCACCGCGCTGACGCTCGCCTATTCCGCGGACGGACGGCCGAGCGCGACCGGCGCGCAGCGTGCGGCCGGCACCGTGCTCGCCGCCGGGCTGATCGCGTCGTTCGGGTTCGCGGCGCTCGTCCATGCGCTGCTGCGCAGCCGCGCCGATGCCGGCGCGAGCAGCCGCGGCATCCTCAACGAGGCGCGGATGATGGGCATCATCCGTTCGTCGATGGAAGCGATCATCACGATCGACGAAAAGCAAACCGTCGTGATCTTCAATCCGATGGCCGAGCAGGTGTTCGGCGTGTCCGCGATGGAGGCGATCGGCGCGCCGCTGTCGCGCTTCATTCCGGAGCGGTTCCGCGCCGCGCATGCGAAACACGTCGACCAGTTCGGCGTGACGGGCGTGTCCGAGCGGCAGATGGGCCGCCAGCGCGTGCTGTTCGGGCTGCGGGCCAACGGCGAGGAATTCCCGATCGAAGCGTCGATTTCGCAGATCCGCGACGCGTCGGGCAAGCTTTATACGGTGATGCTGCGCGACATCACCGAGCGGCAGCGGGCCGAGAACGCGCTGAAGCAATCGCGCGAGGAATTGCGTGAACTGTCCGCGAACCTGCAGAACGTGCGCGAGGAGGAAAAAACCCGCATCGCGCGTGAGCTGCACGACGATCTCGGGCAGCAACTCACCGCGTTGAAGATGGATCTGTCGGTCGTCGAGCAGCAACTGCGCATGCCCGGCCGCGCGCAACCCGACGAAAGCGTGCAGACGCATCTGCAAGGTATGCGGCGGCTGATCGACGCGACGGTCGCGTCGGTGCGGCGCATCGCGGCCGACCTGCGGCCGGTGATGCTCGACGATCTCGGCCTCGTGCCCGCGATCGAATGGCTCGCGAACGATTTCACGAACCGCTACGGGATCGATGTCGAGCGCCATATCGAGACGGGCGGCCTCACGTTCACCAGCGCGGGCGCGACCACGCTGTTCCGCATCGTCCAGGAAGCGCTGACGAACGTCGCGCGCCATGCGGACGCGACGCGCGTGGCGTTGCGACTCGACATCGAGGAAGGTTCTTGCGTGCTGCGCGTCGCGGACAACGGCCGCGGCGCGGCGCCCGGCGGTCCGGCCCACGAAGACAAATCGTTCGGCCTGATCGGCATTCGCGAACGCGCACACATGCTGGGCGGCACCGTGACGATCGACACCGGGCTCGCGCGCGGCTTCTCGATCACCGTCGCATTTCCGCTCGCCACCGTTCAACAGGACACGCTCATCACATGATCAAGGTGCTCATCGCCGACGACCATACGCTCGTACGCGACGGTCTGCGGCACATCCTCCAGAACGCCACCGGATTCGAGGTGGCCGGCGAAGCCTTCGACGGCCCGTCGACGATCGCGCTGGTGCGGGCGACGCCCGCGCAGGTGCTCGTGCTCGACCTGTCGATGCCGGGCCGCAACGGCGTCGAGCTGATCAAGCAGATCAAGGACGAGAAGCCCGCGCTGCGCGTGCTCGTGCTGACGATGCACGCGGAGCAGCAATACGCGGTGCGGGCGTTCCGCGCGGGCGCGTCGGGCTATCTGACGAAGGAAAGCGCGAGCGCGGAGCTGGTGGGCGCGGTCACGAAGGTGGCGTCGGGCGGCGTCTACGTGAGCCTCGCGATGGCCGAGCAGTTCGCGCAGAGCCTGAACGAGCCGGCTGAAACGCTGCCGCACCAGCGGCTGTCCGATCGCGAATTCGACGTGTTCCGGCGGATCGCCGCCGGCCAGACGCTGACCGAGATCGCGAATGCGCTGTGCGTGAGCGCGAAGACGGTCAGCACCTACAAGACCCGGATACTGGAAAAGATGCAGATGCCGCACGAAGCGGCGCTCGTGCGTTACGCGATGCGGCACAAGCTGCTCGACGAAACGGACGACGTGTAACGGACGACGTGTAGCGGACGACGTGTAGCGGACGACGTGTAGCGGACGACGTGTAGGACGACGTCCAGCCGGCGCAGTGCGGGCCTCCCTCACCGCGCCCGTGTCCGAATGGTTACTTCGCGGGCACCGGGCACGCGAGGTCGCCCTCCTCGCAGGACAGATAGCCCTTCAGCGTTTCCGTGCGTGCTTTCGTCAGATCGTCGAGACAGGTCGATACGACCATCGGGTACGCACTGCCGCCCTCGGCATTCGCGCTCGAGAAATGGCATTCGGCGTCGCGGTACGCGATCCACGCGCGCTGCGCATTCACGAGCTTGTCGGCGAGCGGCGGCGCACCGCGCAGGCGGCCCGTGACGGCCTGGTAGGTTCGGTTCAGCTCTCCGTCGGATTTCTTGTATGCGCGATCGGCACACGCCGTCATCGTCGCCTGATCCGTCGCGTCCGCACAATTCGCCTGCGCATGGGCGACGCTCGCCACCAGCGCCAGCGAGCCCAGCAGACCAGTCAAGACACGCATGGATGCTCCTTGTTGTTCGTTGAAGTGTGGAACCCGGCGCCCTGCTGCGCCCCGTGTGCATTGGCCGCGCTGCCGCGGCGACATCGACCGCGATGCTAGCGCACGCGCGACGGATTGTCAGCGGGTGCGGTACTGCGAGCGGCGTGATCGTTCACGGCAAGGTGCCGTTGAACCAGCTCAGGCCGGCATCCGGCGTGTCGTCATGCACGCGGCAGACTCTCCCCGACCGGTTCGGCCGCTGGAATTCGTGCGCCGGGCCACTCGATGAAGAAGACGCAAAAAAGCCCGCACGATACGCGTGCGGGCTTTCTCGTTATGGCGTCAGCCGCGGCCCCGAGAGCCGCGGAACCACGAAGGGCTTAGTGGCCGAAGTACACCGACGAGCGGTCATTGACAGCCGGCACGACCGCGCGCTGGCCCGACTGCGACGTCGCGACCGGGTTCGAACCGTAGCCGGTTGCGTCGGCTTGCGCACCGGCGTTCTGCGCGGCGGCGATCTTGGCCTGGGCGGCCTGGATGTTCTCCGGATAGTTGATCCAGTCGTTCGGGTTGTAGCCGGCCTTTTCGAGCTGGACCAGCTCGGCGCGCACTTGCGCGCGCGTCAGCGGCTGCTGGTTCGATTGGGCGAACGAGACGACCGGTGCGGCCACCAGCGCGGCCAGTGCAACTGCCTTGATCAGCGATTTCATGATGCGTTACCTCCAGGATTGTTTTGTCAGGCGCTTCGGACTCGAGGTCGTTGCGCATGAGTAGAAGTCTAGGAGGCGCGACTATCAGGGTAAATACTTAAATCGCAAATTCACTGTTGACCGAAACCGTACAATCGCCCGGGAATAAGTCGATTCGTCAGATGATTATCGCCGCGCATGTGCCGAATGCCGCGATTCGGTATCCGGCGCGCTCGGCCGCGCGTCAGCGCAGGCGATCGCTATCCGCCGACGCCATCTGCCTGTCGAACAGCAACGCCTTGAGGCGAATCAGGTCGTCGGCATCGAGGTCGTCGAACGCCGCATGATGCAGCGTCAGCGCCGGACCCGCCGGGTCGGCATGCACGGCCCGCACGGTGCCATCGAGCGCCAACTGCTCGACGCGGCCGCCGGTTTCGTACGGTAGCAGCACGCGCAACGGCTCGCCGGTTGCCGCGATCGGCCGGTCGACGGCGATCGACAGCCCGCTCAGGCTGATGTCGTGCACCAACCCGATGCCGTCCGCCCCCTGCGCTCCGCCGTTGCAGCAGGCCGCGATGCGCACCGGCACGCGCGGCTCGGCGCGCGTGCGCAGCCGGTCGACGAACCCGGGCGGCGACAGGATCATGAACGGCGCGGCGCCCGACGCCAGCACCGATTCGACCGTCGCGCCGAAACGGGACACCGCGGCACGGCCGATTGCCACTGCTTCGACGTCGTCGCCGCGTGCGAACTCGAGCACGGCGGCGGGCTGCGGCTCGACGAACAGCGCCCCCGACGCGCCGACGCCGATCAACCGGCACCGTTGCAGCGCGCGCGTCGTGCCGACCCGGCGGCGAATGCCGATCGCGGCGCCCGCCGACAAGCCCATGCGCATGGCGGGCGCGGTCGCCTCGGACCCGTGCGGATCGGTGTCGGCGTCCTCACGGCGGCGCACGGGGCGGAAATGGTCGAACAGGAAAGCGTGCTGCGCGGCATCGCGCAGCGTCGTGCCAGCCGGCAGCAGCGCGGCGCCGTCGGCGTCGTAGAGGTCGAAGCCGAGCGGGACACCCGCGGAAAGGTCGTCGCGCGCGAGCGCGACGGAGTCGGTTGAAAGCCGCATCGGAGAAGCGCGGAGCAACCGCGCGCGCTGTCGTGACAACTTGATTACGGCAGCATCGCGCGGAATCTGAACGGCTTCGTTACTGCGAAGCGCCGGTCGCGTCAGGGGTGGCCGGTACCGACACCGGCGGCGGCACCGGCACGGCCGAAGGGGCGACGCCGATACCGGCGCTGCTTGCGCTCGCCGCACTGGCGCCCGCCGGCGGCGGCGCAAACTGCGGCTGCGACGCGCCCGACGACAGCCCCGCGGCCGATGCGGCCACTTCCGACGCCGGCACCCATTCCTCGACGATCCCGCCGGAGGCGGCATCCGGCGCCGAGGCAGCCGACGCCGCGCCCTCGTCGGTCTCGGCCGGACGCTCGATACGCTGCGTCCTGACCGGCGCGGGCGCCTTCTTTGCCTCGGGCGGGAACCACGTGTCGAACAGGTCGGTCACGCGCTCGCGCAGCGACCCGAACCAGCCCGGCGACGGCTCGGTATCGAATTTCGCCTTGGTATCGACGAT
>NZ_BCPP01000476.1:0-5406 GCF_016586125.1 Burkholderia sp. E168m23 | reverse complement strand
AAGTCGACGAAAGCGGTTCGACCCAGTCCTGTTCGGCGTGCGGGTCGAAAGACAGCACGACGCGGCCGAAAGGTATCGCGGGACTGAGAATAAGAGAGTGGGCCTGCAGTAGATGTGGTGTCGAGCATGATCGAGATACCAACGCTGCGTTGAACATTCTCCGATGCGGACGTGCATCGCCAGATGTGGGAATCCTCTCCCTTTAGGGAGAGGGGGACGTCAAGGTTGTATGTCTCCGGGCGGCGAGCCCGTTGTTCTGACGGGCTGTTGCGAGTAGCGCGCGCGCGCCGACATCCACCCGGCGGTGCGAGACCGGCGACGTCCGCGCGCGACGACGCGGCGGGCATGCCCGCTGCGGCCGGTATGGTAGTTGGAACCGGTTCCGTTCCAAAGCGGAATAATGACAACAGTTTCTTGTCAAAATTGAGATAGTCGGAGCGCGGCCATAGCCACGGCTGCCGCGCCTGTACAGCGCGAGGCGACGCGGACGATAATCGGCTGCGCGCTTTCCTCCGGGAGTTCCTTCATGCATGAAACGACCCTGCTGATCTTCGCCGCCGTCGCGTTCGTCGGCATCGCGACACCTGGCCCGACCGTGCTGCTCGCGCTGACCAACGGCTCGCGCTACGGCGTGCGCCGCGCGGCGTTCGGTTTCGCGGGCGCGATGCTGTCCGACTTCGTGCTGATCGTCGCGGTCGCGCTCGGCCTCGGCGCGCTGCTGATGGCGTCGGCGTTCTGGTTCTCGGTCGTGAAGTGGCTCGGCGCCGCGTACCTCGCGTATGTCGGCATCCGGCTGCTGACGTCGAAAGGGGCGCTCGACGTCGTGGTCGCGCAGCGCGGCACGGCCTCCGGACGCAACGCATCGATCTTCGCGAAAAGCTTCCTGACCGCGGTGACGAACCCGAAGGGCTATCTGTTCTTCTCCGCGTTCCTGCCGCAGTTCCTCGATCCGCTGGCGCCGCTCGCGCCGCAGTACGTCGTGCTCGCGGTCACGTTCGCGCTGCTCGACGGCGCGGTGATGTTCGGCTACGCGCTGCTCGGCGCACGCGCGGTGCGGCTGCTGAAGCGCTCGGGCGCGCTGTGGCTCGAACGCACGTGCGGCGCGATGCTGCTCGCGCTCGCCGGTTCGCTGGCGCTGTACCGGCGCCATGCCGCGTAGGCGCCGGGCTCGATGAAAATCGCCACGCCGCCCCGCGCCGGTTTCCCCGGCCTGTCGCTCAGGCAACTCGAACGCGCGGATCTCGACGCGTGGTACGCGTACCTGTCGAACCCCGACGTGTTCCGTCACACGAGCTGGAATCTGCGCTCGCCCGACGATCTGCTGCCGATGTTCGACAACATCGAATCGACCGATCCGGATTCGATCCGGCGTCTCGCGATCGTCGACACCGCGTCGGGCGCGCTCGCCGGGACGATCGGGCTGCATACGGTGTCCACCGTCAACCGCTCGGCGGAGATCGCGTACGACCTTGCGCCGTCGCACTGGGGGCGCGGCATCGCGAGCGCGGTGTGCGACGCCGTCACCGCGTGGGCGTTCACGCACGGCGGCTTCATGCGCATGCAGGCGGTCGTGCTGACCAGCAACGCCGGCTCCGCGCGCGTGCTGCAAAAGTGCGGCTACCGCTACGAGGGGTTGCTGCGCGCCTACAAGATGGTGCGCGGCACGCCGGGCGATTTCGCGATGTACGCACGCCTCGCGACCGACTGACGTGCCCGCCGCGGCATCGCGTGCCGATGCCGTGAAGCGATTGCACGACCCGATTGCACGACCCGCGCCGAATTGGCGACAATCGCCACTCCCCTCATCGACTTGCCGCCATGAAAATCGCCGCGCTCTCCGACATCCACGGCAACCTCGCCGCGCTCGACGCGGTGCTCGACGATGTCCGCCGCCGCGGCGCCGACGTGATCGTCAATCTCGGCGACATCGTGTCCGGCGCACTCCATCCAGCCGAAACGGCCGACCGCCTGATCGCGCTCGACCTGCCGACCATCAAGGGCAATCACGAGCGGCAACTGCTGACGCTCGATCGCGACGCGATGCGGCTGTCCGATCGCTGGGCGCATGACACGCTACGCGCCGACCATCGCGCCTGGATCGCCGCGCTACCCGAACGCCTGACGCTCGACGGCGACGTGCTGATGGTGCACGGCACGCCCGCCAGCGATCTCGTCTATTTCCTCGAAACGGTCACGCCCGACGGCTGCCGCGCGGCGACGCCCGATGAGGTCGCGCAGCGCGCGGGCGATACGGCGGCCTCGCTGATCCTGTGCGGCCACACGCATGTGCCACGTACCGCGAAGCTCGACGACGGCCGGCTGATCGTCAATCCGGGCAGCGTCGGGTTGCAGGCGTATGCGGACGACCTGCCGCATCCGCACCGGATCGAGACGGGCTCGCCGCACGCCCGCTACGCGATGGTGTCGCGCACCGCCGCCGGCTGGAGCGTCGAATTCCATGCGGTCGAATACGACTGGCATACGGCCGCCGCCATCGCGGCGTCGCGCGGCCGCGACGACTGGACCGTCGCGCTGCGCACGGGCCGCTGCTGACGCGCTCGCGCCGCCCTGCCACCCTGCTTCGCCTCAACTACGGAAACATCAACACGCCATGCCCGTTCCGTCGCAACTACTCTTCCTGCCCGGCGCATCGGGCAGCACCGCGTTCTGGCAACCGCTGGCCGGCATGCTCACGCATCCGGCCGAGCGGCGAATCGTCGCCTACCCGGGCTTCGGCGACACGCCGCGCGATCCGGCCGTCGACGATTTCGACGGTCTCGTGCGTCATGTACTGGCAACCGTCGACCGGCCGACCGCCGTGATCGCGCAATCGATGGGCGGCGTGATCGCGATGCGCGCGGCGCTCGACAAGCCGGATCTCGTCACGCATCTCGTGCTGACGGTCACGTCCGGCGGCCTCGACATGGCCGGGCTCGGCGCGCAGGACTGGCGCGCCGGTTTCGCCGAAGCGAACCCGCGGTTGCCGGACTGGTTCATGACGTTTCGTGCGGACCTGTCGCAGGACATCGGCCGTATCGCGCAGCCGACGCTGCTGCTGTGGGGCGACGACGATCCGATCAGCCCGGTCGCGGCCGGCCGGCGCCTGCTCGAATGGCTGCCCGATGCGCGGTTGCACGTCGTGCCGGGCGGCCGACACGATCTCGCGGCCGTGCATGCGCAAGCGCTCGCGCCGCTCGTCGACGCGCATCTGCAACGCGTGTGACGCAGCACCCATCGCACACGTTGCACACGTCGCACGCTTCGACACGCACCCGACACCGCGACGCTCGCGCGCCGCGTCGCATCATCCCGCGTTCCTCAGCGTCAGCCTCGCCTCGAGGCCGCCGCCGTCGGCCCGGTTGTTCAGCGTGAGCGTGCCGCCCATCGCGAGCGCGAGCTGCTTCGCGATCGCAAGCCCGAGCCCCGTGCCGCCCGTCTCGCGGTTACGCGACGTCTCCACGCGCCGGAACGGCTCGAACACCGCGTCGAGCTGATCGTCCGGAATGCCGGGCCCGCGGTCGAGCACCGCGATCACCGCGCCGCCGTCCGGCGCCGCCTGCACGTCGATCTCGGCCGCGCCCGCGAACTTCAGCGCGTTGTCGACCAGGTTGCCGACGATGCGGCGCAGCGCCTTCGGCCGCGTGACGAGCGCGAGCGGCGCGCGGCTGTGCAGCGCGACGTCCTGCCCCGCATCCGTGTAGTCGTACACGATGCTGTCGAGCAGCGCATCGAGATCGATGCGACGCGCGACTTCCTCGGTGCCGTGCAGCGTGCGCGCATACGCAACGCCCTCCTTCACCAGATGCTCCATCTCGAGCAGGTCCTGGCGCAGCTTCGCGCCCTGCGTGTCGTCGTCCATCACGTCGACGCGCAGCCGCATCCGCGTGATCGGCGTCTGCAGATCGTGCGAGATCGACGCGAGAATCTGCATGCGCTCGGCCATGTACTGCGCGATGCGGTCCTGCATCGCGTTGAAGGCCCGCGCGGCGCGCGCGACTTCCGACGGCCCGTCTTCGTTCAGCCGCTCGCCCTTCAGGTCGGGGCCGAGCGCGTCGGCCGCCTGCGCGAGCTGCTTGAGCGGCCGCGTCGCGAGCCGCACCGCGAGCCAGCAGCACGCGGCCAGCACCGCGAGCTGCACCACGAGCACGGCCGGCAGCCAGCCCGACAGCGGCACCGTCGACATCGGATGGATGTCGATCGTCAGCGGCGACCCGTCGGTCAGCCGCAGATGCACCTGCAGATGTTCGCGGTCGCCGGGGATCGAATTCGCGGTCAGCGGATAGTCGCCGCCGATGCCGTCCGAGATCGAGCGCTCGACGCGCGCCGACAGCCGCGCTTCCGGCGGCGTGCCGGTCTGGCCCGGCCCGAGGATGAACGCATAGCTGCGCCGCGCGAGACGCGGCAGCCATGCGGTGCGCTCGGCGGGCGGCAGATGGTCGAGCAGCGCGACCGAGCTGGCGACCTCGCGTTCGATGTAGCCCATCATCAGGTTCGTGGTCGCCTGGTCGCGCTCGGTCACGGTGAGCCAGAACGACAGCGTCTGCGCGAGCGCCAGGCCCACGCACAGGATCAGCGCGAGCCGCGCGAACAGCGAACGCGGCCAGTGCCACGGCGCGCGCGCGCTCATGGCGTACCGTCGACGGCGGTCACGGCCGACGAGAACACGTAGCCCTCGTTGCGCAGCGTCTTGATGTAGCGCGGCTCGCGCGCGCCGTCGCGCAGGCGCTGGCGCAGCCGGCTCACGAGCAGGTCGATCGAGCGGTCGAACGGGTCGGACTGGCGCCCTTGCGTGAGGTTGAGCAACTGGTCGCGCGTCAGCACGCGCTGCGGGTTGTCGAGGAACACGCGCAGCAGCCGGTATTCGGCACCGCTCAGCGCGACCAGCGTGCCTTCGGTGTCCAGCAGATGGCGCCCGGTCGTATCGAGCTGCCATTCGCCGAACGCGAGCAGTGCGGCCGTTTCCGTCACCTGCATGCCGGGCGGCAGCATGCGCGCGCGGCGCAGCACCGAGCGGATTCGCGCGAGCAGCTCGCGCACCGCGAACGGCTTGGCCAGGTAGTCGTCGGCGCCCATCTCGAGGCCGATGATGCGATCGGTTTCCTCGCCGCGCGCGGTCAGCATCAGCACCGGCACCGTGCGGAACTTGCCGGCGCGCAGGTCGCGGCACAGCGTCAGGCCGTCCTCGCCGGGCAGCATCAGGTCGAGGACGATCAGGTCGGGCGCGCCGTCATCCAGCGCGTTGCGCATCTCGCGGCCGTTCGCGGCCAGCGACACGCGCATGCCGTTCTTCTCCAGGTAGTCCGCGATCAGTTCGCGGATCGCGCGATCGTCGTCGACGATCAGCACGTGGTCGATCTTGTCCATGAGTCGTTGCCGGTATCGGTGTCGGGGTTCGGGCGGGGGCGA